>CAYMXD010000063.1:0-8817 GCA_964394095.1 uncultured Mesohalobacter sp.
TATGGATGTTTTGGTACGCCTTATAAAATTCTAGAACGCTATCATTATGATCTAAAATATGTAGCTGAGCGATATGTTCTATAAAGGTAACAATATCTATAATTTGGGGCAACCAAAGCGATTGAGACTGAACTGTAAAAGCATTTTTGAGTGCAGATACAGCTCGTTTACTGGGTAAAATAATGAGTTGGTCATCTCCTATTTTATTTCTGTTATGCAGATAGTAGTCAACGTATTGTTCTAAAAAATTTTGCATGGCTAAAAATAAAAAAACCACCTCTGTGAGAGGTGGTTTTTTAAAATAAATTCTAATTATTTATTTTTTCTAAATTATTTTACTAAGTTAATTTCAACTCTTCTATTTTTAGCTCTACCTGCACTTGTACCATTATCGGCAATTGGTTTTTCTTCACCATAACCCATAGACGACAATCTAAACTCGTCAACACCATTAGAAACTAAATATTCTTTTACTGAAGCAGCTCTCGTTTCTGATAATTTTTTGTTGCTTTTTGCAGAACCAACACTATCCGTATGGCCGTCTATACTAAACTTAGCAGTTGGATATTCATCTAATATCGCTAAAATCGCTTCTAAAGCCTCTTCAGAATCTTTAGTGATAGAAGATTTGCCTGTGTCAAAGTTGATAGTTTTAGCGTACTCGTTTAATTCGCTTTGTACTTCTTCAGTAACTTCCGGGCAACCATTGTTGGCAACAGTTCCTGCTTCATCAGGACATTGGTCATCTTTATCAAGGACGCCATCACCATCGGTATCTGGCCATGGGCAACCATTATTTGCAGCTGGACCAGCCTCATTAGGACAATCGTCTTCTTTGTCGATCAAACCATCGTTATCAGAGTCTGGGCAACCGTTATTTTCTGCAGAGCCTGGAGCGTCTGGACATTCATCTTTGGTGTCGTCTATACCATCGCCGTCTGTATCTGGGCAACCGTTGAATTCTGCTAGACCAGGAGTATCTGGGCAAGCATCGTCTTTGTCCATAATACCATCACTATCATTATCTGGGCAACCATTAAATTCTTCTAAACCTGGTTCGTTGGGACAATCGTCAAATTTATCGTAAATACCATCACCATCGGTGTCTTGCCCACCAAATGAGAATTTAATACCTGCTCTGTGTTGGAAGAAATCTAAATCTTGATCATCAAAAGCAGATTTATAATTTGTATCTATGGTAAAAGCAAATTGATCATTTATCCAAAAATTAATACCAAGATTGGCGTCGAATACACCTGCTCCTTCATTGTCTAAAGCGTAATAACCACCACCAATACCAGCGTATGGATCAAACCAATATTGCTTATTATTAAAAAGGTTTCTAAAATTATATTGAATGATGGCATCTACATTTATCCAACTTAAATCTTCAAATTGTTCTACTTTTCCTAATCTTTCTATTTTATTAAAAGCTCCAGATAATTCAACGCTAAAACCATCTCCTACATAACGCGTAACACCAATACTTGATATGACTGGTATAAAATTCCAGTTTCCGGTTTCAAAGAATAGTTCATCTCCAAAATCTGGGGAAGATATTATACCATCAGGTGTTACAACATCAGCACCAGTAGGATATGAATCTACTGCGTTTGTTCCTATAAAAATAGCCCAGGGGTTATTTTCATCTTGAGCATAGGTAGTAGTCATTCCTATTATAAACAACATTAAGAATGCCAATCTGCTTAAATATTTCATTTTTTTCATTTTTAGTTTATTTTCTAGGACAAATATAGGAATATTTTTTAAAAAACTTATAAGACGCTTAGTTTCTTGCCAATCTTTATAAATGCTTTGACAGCCATATCCAGTTGAGCTTTGGTATGTGCTGCAGAAAGCTGCACTCTAATCCTCGCTTTTTCTTTAGGAACAACTGGATAGAAAAAGCCAATAACATAAATGCCTTCTTCTAGAAGATCAGCGGCCATCCGTTGGGCCAGCTTTGCATCGTAAAGCATCACAGGAACTATAGCAGAATCTCCATCAATAATATCAAAGCCTGCTGTTTTCATCTCTTTTTTGAAGTAATTGGTGTTTTCTTCCAGTTTGTCTCTCAGGCTATTATCGCGCTCAAGGAGTTCAAACACTTTTAAAGAGGCTCCTACAATTGATGGCGCCAATGAATTGGAAAATAAATAAGGTCTTGAGCGTTGTCTTAAAAGTTCAATAAGGTCTTTCTGGCCAGTGGTATAACCGCCCATTGCGCCTCCTAAGGCTTTGCCAAGAGTACCTGTAATGATATCAACACGGCCAAGAACATTTTTCAACTCCGGCGTACCTATACCGTTTTGACCTATAAAACCGGTGGCATGACATTCGTCTATCATGACTAAAGCTTCGTATTTGTCGGCTAAATCGCAAATTTCATCAAGGGGAGCAACCAGACCATCCATAGAAAACACACCATCGGTGACGATGAGTTTGTGTCTGGCGCCATTTTTTTCGGCTTCCTGAAGTTGTTTTTCTAAATCCTGCATATCGCCATTGGCATACCTGTAACGACCAGCCTTACACAATCTCACCCCATCTATAATTGAAGCATGGTTCAGCGAATCAGATATTATAGCATCTTCTTTTGTTAGAAGTGGTTCAAAAACACCGCCGTTAGCGTCAAAACAAGCGGCATATAAAATGGTGTCTTCAGTCCCGTAAAAATCTGCAATAGTGCGTTCCAGTGTTTTGTGGATATCCTGAGTACCGCAGATAAATCGTACACTGGACATCCCAAAGCCATGAGAGTCTAAAGTGTCTTTTGCCGCTTGAACGACTTCCGGATGAGACGATAAGCCCAGGTAATTGTTGGCACAGAAATTCAAAACCTTTTTGCCGGAATCTAAAGTAATTTCAGCACCTTGTGGCGAGGTGATAATTCTTTCTTTTTTAAATAAGCCCTCTTCCTTAATGCTATAAATTTCTTCTTCAAGTTGAGTTTTTAATTTATCTGAAAACATATAATTTGTAATTTAAAGTGATTTGATGTAAATATTTTTGCGAATATACACTAAAATTGAGGTTTTTACTGAAAAATCCATAGCTTCTAAGGCCTCTTTATATTTTGTTAACTGGCTGAAATGAGTATCTTTTTCTGAACCGGTTTTATAGTCCATAATCACGGCTTCTTGACCTTTGAGACAAAGCCTGTCTGGTCTTAAAACCTTACCCTGATGTGTGATTTCAATCTCATTATGAACTTCCCAGTCTTGTTGGTAATATTGTGATATTTCAGGATGAGATACGATTTCAAAAACCTTGGATTGGAGTTCGTCTGATATGGATTGATTTTTCAGATCAGATTCATAATATACCTCTTGCATCAAATCATGGACATATTTACCGTATTCTGCAAATTCGTCATCGGTTTCATCAGCTGTTAGTGTATCGTAAAAATGCATAGATGGATAAGATTTGAATGCAGAGCTTTCAATTTCAAAATTTTCATCCTTTTCTTTCGACTTTACAACTTTTCCTCCAAATACATAAATATTTTTCTCCTCATCAAACCTGTTGATTGTTTTGAAATAACCTTTCAGTAAGTCTTCAAATTTTACGCCTCTACCTCTTACGGGTTCAGATAAAATGAAAAGTTGTTCTACAGCGCGGGTCATCGATACGTAAGCCGCATTTAGGTTGGCGAGTTCTGTTTTTCGTTGATTTATAAAGTAGGCGTTTTCGTAAGACTGACTTAGGTTTTTTGCACTTTTAGAAATCCTGGAATATATAAATGGTATGCCATAAATGTCTTCATCCAGTTCTACCCAATCTTCGGTCATGCTGAGGTCTGCAAGTTCAAAATTGGCATGAGCGTAAATAACCACGGGGAATTCCAAACCTTTACTTTTATGAATCGTCATGATGTTTACAGCATTAGAATGTTCAGAGGTCGAAATACTTTTCTTGGCTTTTACATCTTCCCAGTAGTCCAAAAAACCGGACATACTTCCCGATTTGGAATGGGCAAAATCAAAGATTTCATCCAGAAAAAATTGAATATACGCATTGGCTTTGTTTTCTAGTTTTAGAGCTCTTAAGGCGTATTCAGCTTTATCATAAAGAGACAGGTTGTTATAGTCGCCAATTTTAAAATTTATGCCCAAGTTTTTTATGTTTTCTAAAAATTCATAGAAGTCAATTTCAGTAAATTTTAAAAGATTATCGTGATAGCTGCTTTTATCTATATTTTGAAACTGTAACCAAGACATGACAAAGTCCAGACTTGATTCGGGATTGAATTGGTCTAAAACCTGTAAAAACGAATTCAATAACTTTACCTTGACATCTGAAGAAATAAGCAATGATTCCTGAGAAGTTACCGGAATGGGTTTTTCTAAATTGTTGAAAGCTTCCGCAATTTCTGACCCCATTTTGTTTTTTCTTACCAGAATACAAATTTATTTGTATCTAAAGCCTTGGCTCAAACAAGAATTCACAATATTTTCCAGTGATTTAATACGTTGTTCCAGCATGAGGTCTTGTTGTTCCAATTTTGGTAAAAACTGCACTTCTACATAGCCGGTTTGCTTTTTTTGGGGATTTTGCCTGGCTGTGGCATACAATTCTTGATGATTTTCGTCGGTCAGCGCTGCAGAGGCATAATTGAAAAACCCATTATTAAATTCGACGACTTGTTTATAACTTCTCCAATTGTCGCCAAGTACTTTCTTATCGGCTTTTATGCTAAAGGGGTTGGCAATTCCCTGAGACAATTCTAAAAACTGCTGAGGGTCACCTCCACGCCATTCGTAAATAGACTGTTTGACATCGCCTACCAAATATAGGTTGCCCGATGTACCGTCATCATGTTGGGCTGTAATGGCGTTTTCTACCAAGGGCTTTAGATTGTTCCATTGTAATTTTGAAGTATCCTGAAATTCATCAATAAAATAATGTCTGAATTTTTCTCCCAGTCTTTCATAAATAAAAGGCGCCGGCTGTTGTCTGATATGTTGGCTAATTATACGGTTGAAATCGTTGATGAACAAAACACCCTCTTCCTGTTTTAATCGCGTTAATCTGCTTTGAATTTCAGTTATCATGGCAAGTGGAACAAAAGATTTCAGTATTTTTTCACAAAGGTGAAATTTCAGGCTCAGTTCTTTTGAATCATAAAATAAGTGTTCTATCTCTGGTCTAATTTCCTCGAGAATTGCTCCAAATTGGTTTTCATACTTTTTGGTATAAAAATTAGCCTCTTCAATATTATTATGCCACTTGCCGGCGAAAGCACTTTCAATTTTATCGTCGAGTATATTTTTAAAATACTTAGGAATAGTTTGTCTGGGAAAACAAACCACATCAATACTGTGTTTATCCATTAATTCTTGAAAGTGTTTTGCGACTAATATTAATTTGTCTTTCACCTGTTTTTGGTAACCAACAATTTTGAATTTAATGGTTTTAAGCTCTTTTAGGCTGTATTTCTCAAGCTTTTCAATAGCAGCATAATTATTTTCATTTAAGATTAGGTTTGAATATTCTTCGAAATCTAATCTGATGTTACCACTTTTATTATTGTCGATTTTATACTTTACAAAATCTATCAGCCATTCTGTGAGCTCTCGGTCTATACCAACATCATTGATGAGACCATCCACTGCTTTCTTGATGTAGGGCGTTGTATCCATTTCAATATCAAACCCTTGGGTAATATTGAGGTCTTTAGCAAAAGTTCTGATAATCCTGTGGTTAAAACTATCTATGGTAGAGACTTCAAATCCGGCATAGTTAGGGATGAGGTATTTTAAAACCTTTAAACTTTTAGATTGAATATGTTCTGGCGTCAAATTAGTTTCTAATGACACATCTTTGAGCAAGCTTTCAAATGAACTGTCATCACTTAAGCCGGAAAAATATATCAACGCATTTATGATACGCTGTTTCATTTCAGCGGCAGCTTTATTGGTAAAAGTAATGGCTAAAATATTCTGAAATGCAAAAACTTGATCCTGCTGCAAAAGTATGCATAGGTATGCTTTGGTGATGGTATAAGTCTTGCCCGACCCGGCCGAAGCATCGTAAATATAAAAATGAGGTAATTCCAATGGCTTTCTTTTGACCTCTAATGTAATATTAATGCCTGAAATTAATAACTTTTTATCTAAAAATTAAATTAGAAATTACACTTATTTGCTAAATTTGAAAAAAAAATCTAATGAAACTATCTTATATTATTTATACGTTTTTAATTCTATTAATTATCAGTTGTGGAGACTCAAAGCCTAAAGAAGTTGAGCAGTTTAATCTAAAAATGGATAAAACCATAGCTATACATGATGAAGTTATGCCTGAAATGACTAAAATCAACCAACTTATTGGTAAACTGGAAGCCAAAATGGACAGTACTAATATAGAAAAATACAAGCCTGCTGTAGAAGATTTGAAAACCGGACATGATAAAATGATGACCTGGATGAAAGATTTTGGTGATGAATTTTCCAAAACTGAAATCAATCAAGGCATACAATTGAAAGATGCAGACAGTTTAAAATCCAGATTAGAAGCATTAGATGTTTCCTACAAACAAGCCCAAGATATGCGAAACCATATTCAAGAGGCCATCAGTAATGCAGAACTTCTATTGAAATAGAGGTGCAATTGCCTTTATATTTATCAATGCTGAACTCAATGAGCGCAGTGAAGAATTGAGGAGCATTTGTTTAGAATTAATTCTCTATGGATTCAATAGATGCTGTAGATACTCTAGATGCTAATGAAGCAAAGGATGTTATTATCATGCTAAAGCTATGACTGCGACTGCAAACTGCGACTGTAATCTGATCACTTCGAATGATTCATCAAACTCAAAACTAAAAATTAACAACTAAGGGCTATATTCCGGAATATTTCCTTATATTTATGGATTATTTCCTTAAACTACTGTTATGAAAGCAGAATTACCTTTTGAAATTCAACGGTTTAAACAAATACGAGACGAGCAAAACCTCACTCAGGCTGAGTTTGCGGAGGTCTTAGGTATTAAAAATTCAACTGCAGATATTGAACGCGGACGGACTAAGCTCTCCGGTCATGTGGTGATGCAACTCCTAAAACTTTTTAAAGTGAATCCGTTGTGGCTCTTTGGTGAAAGCCGCCAAAAAGAAATTGACCTTTATAAAGCAGATACTATGCCTAAAGTTGTGACTGTTGGCGAAGATGGGCATGACAATATTTCTATGGTCAATCAGAAAGCAGCAGCGGGTTATCCACACAATGTTCAAGATACAGAATGGTATAAAAAATTACCGGCATTCGACATGCCTTTACCACAGTACAGACATGCCACTTATCGCGGTTTTCAAGTGGAGGGCGATAGCATGCTGCCGGACTTTAGGCCTGAAGATTGGGTGCTGGCCAAAGCGGTTGAAAGTCTGAGTTTAGCCACCAACAACAAAGTTCATATCATCGTATTGTACGATTCGGTCTTATTGAAAAAAATTGAAAAGCAAAACGATGAAAGAACACTGAAATTAATCTCCACAAACAACATATATCCGCCCTACACCATCGAAACCAAAGACATTCAAGAGCTATGGGAAGTCACCAGTAAGTTGACTTTCAGCGTGAATGAACATTCAGAAAATTCTATTCTTAAAAAACTGGAAGCGTCTATGGAAGAACTTAAAGCTCAACTTAATCAGGTTAAACCCAATTTATAATCGACGTCTAGACATAATAATCTATGAATTTTAAAACCCTATTTCAATTTCTCGAAGAGCTTCAGCAAAATAATAATAAAGATTGGATGGATGATAACCGCAGCCGTTATCACCAGATTAGAGACGAATACCGAAAATGGTTGATGCAGTTGGATGTAGAATTATCGGATATAGATCCAGATTACTACCCTACACCAAAGAAGAAAGTCCTAAACCGCATCAACAACAATTTGTTATATCATCCCAATAAGCCAATTTACAAAGATCACTTTGGTGCAGGTTTAGATAAAAAACCCAATACCAGTGATTTTTACATCCATCTTGGCGTTAACACCTCTTTTTTGGCTGGCGGATTTTATAAACCCAAATCTAAAACACTAAAAAGCATAAGAGATGCCATAGATTACAACGGCGAAGAATTAAAAAAAATACTGAACAAAGCCTCATTTAAAGAAACTTTTGGTGTCATGATGCAGGACGATATGCTAAAGACTTCACCGAAAGGCTACAGTCAGGAACATGAGCACATAGAATTGTTGAGGTATAAAAATTTTGCAGTAGATCATCCCATCACCAGAACACAAATTTATAGCTCAGATTTTAAAACTTATATCAAAAAAGTTTATCTGGAGATGTTACCCTTTAGAAGGTACTTGAATAAAGCTGTAAGTGTTTAAACTTCCTCGTTTGAGTTTTCTAAATCTGCTAATTTTTTGTTCTGAAATTTTTTCAACTGACTAATAATTGTCATTGAGGAGACTAAAATAACTAAAGCCAGAACCAGCATAGGATTAATATCGTTGGCTATAAAGTCATAAATAGTATAAATTAGAATTATCAACCACAACAGTATTACTATATATAAAATAGCCTTTAGTGTTTTAATTCGTGATTTAATACTTGCTTTATCACTCATAAATTAGTTTTTTTAATGCGTTTACCCCAGTTATATTTTGATTAAGACATCAGATAACTCTTCAAAGCTATAAGTTTCACCTTTATAAAGAACAGTTCTCTGATGTGGCATCTCACTTGAAATCCTAATCGTATTCTGACTTATTCTAAACCAGTAACTTTGTTTCTGAAATTTTATTTTCAAATTTAATGATTTCCAGTGTTTAGGAAGATTTGGCATGAGTCTGAT
>CAYMXD010000064.1:0-8664 GCA_964394095.1 uncultured Mesohalobacter sp.
TTTTGTGCTTCACGCTTTTGCAAATGGCCTTAAGAACACCAGAAAAATAATAGTCATTCATCCCGGCTTTTTAATGCCTTTAGGCTTATTGATCTCTTTTGGAAGTGCCATTGCTCCAATCATAGCAAGCGATTTACCCTTCATGACTGGTCTTTGGGTGTCCGGACATTTCCCGGTAATTGGGAAAATTGGTTCTGCTTTGTTTTTTGATACCGGCGTTTATTTTGTTGTATTCGGCGTATCGCTTACCATTATATTCACTATATCCGAAAACGCATAAATTATGGAAGTACTCTTAGCGATTATGACGGGCATACTTTATGCATCGGGCACCTATATGATTTTAAGACGAAGTATTGTTAAACTTATTATAGGGGTGATTTTACTTGGAAATGGTGTAAATCTGCTTATTTTTTTATTAGGCAGGATCACAAAAGGAAAGCCTCCAATAATTCCTGAAGACCTTAAACATTTTGCAGACATCTATGCAGACCCCGTACCGCAGGCCCTTATTTTAACTTCAATTGTAATCAGTTTTGGACTGCAAGCCTTTGCCATTATTCTTGTAAAAAGAGCTTACAAAGTCCTTAAAACAGATGATCTTGATATGCTAAATACTAAAGACGAGGATTCATGAGCGATAACATCATTACGTATCCACTAATTGTACACCTGTTTTTCAGCATTGTGTTGATGTTTTTTTGGAATAAGATTAAAATCCAAAAAACATTAACCATAGTGGGTAATTTTGTGGCACTGGCGGTTGCAATACTGGTTTTTGTATTTATTTGGAAAAACGGGACTCATGTAGTAAACGCAGGTAATTGGGAGGCCCCTTTTGGAATTGTGTTTGTAGGAGATATGCTATCGGCTACTTTAATTTTACTCACTGCTATTGCAGGCTTATCAGTATCGATATTTTCTATTGTTTCAGTCATAAATGCCAGGTTAAGGTTTGGTTTTTTTAGTGTTTACCATTTCTTGCTTTTAGGCTTAAACGGTGCCTTTCTTACCGGTGATATTTTTAATTTATACGTCTGGTTCGAAATCATTATTATCAGCTCTTTTGTATTAATTAGTATTGGTGGAGAAAAAAATCAACTTGAGGGGGCTATCAAATATTTTACCCTCAACTTTTTTGGGTCTTTAATTTTTTTAACAGCTTTAGGTGTAATTTATGGGCTTACCGGCTCATTAAATATGGCAGATATTGCTGTGAAAATTAAAGACATCGACTCTCAGGTACTTATAGACATTTGTGCAGTTTTATTTCTTACGGCTTTCGGTATTAAGTCTGCTGTATTTCCGTTAAATTTCTGGCTACCTGCCTCTTACCACACACCACCATCTGCAGTCTCTGCAATTTTTGCCGGGCTACTTACCAAAGTTGGAGTATATGCCATGATAAGGATGATGACGCTAATTTTCCCTCATGATGAATTTTTGTCAAACTTGCTGATATTACTTTCTATACTCACCATTATTAGCGGTTCGTTTGGAGCTATCATACAAAACAACATAAGAAAAGTGTTCTCTTATCTTATTATCTGTCATATTGGGTTTATGATTGGTGGTTTGGGTGTTTTTAATGTATTAGCTTTAACCGGTGTAATTTTTTATCTTATTCACGATATCGTAGTTAAAACAAACTTATTTTTGGTTGGTGGTCTAATCTATAGAATGAAAGGCACAACTAATATGAAAAAAATAGGCAGCATTTACAGCCAAAGCCCTAAACTAAGCCTTTTAATAATTGTGGTTATGTTTTCTTTAGTTGGTGTGCCGCCTTTATCAGGATTTTGGCCAAAAATTTCACTGTTTTTAAGTAGTTATAATACCCAAAATTACTGGTTGCTTGCAGCCTTAATTTTAGGCAGCTTTATCACATTATTGGTCGTTGCCAAAATCTGGTCTGAGGCTTTCTGGAAAAATCAACCGGAATTTAAACTCGGTAAGAAAAGATTTATATTTTTTGATGACTTATACAGTATTCAGAAATGGCGATTTGTAACCCCAATTGTAATTTTAGCTCTTATTTCTTTGTATATTGGCTTTGGTGCAGAACACATTCAGACCTTATCGGTACGAATTGCTAATGAATTATACAATTCTCAAAATTATATTGATGCTGTTTTAAAACCCTAGAAAATGAGATCACAGTTTTTAACTAACATACTATTGATGCTGATGTGGGTTTTTCTCACAGGCTCCTACGAATTGTCCAGTTTTAGCTTTGGATTTTTAATTGGTTTTATCATTATGTGGCTTATAGGCTCGCGTAAAGGAAGTAATAAATATGTGAAAATACTCCCAAGAATAGTCAGTTTTATTTTTTATTTCCTGTATGAAGTAGTAATAGCAAACCTACAGGTGGCTTATGAGGTTATGACCCCAAACCTCTACGTGAAACCGGGAATCATTAAAATACCCTTAGACGTTGAGACCAACGCAGAAATATCTATTCTGGCTAATTTAATCACACTTACACCGGGAACCCTCAGTATTGACGTATCTGATGATAAAAAGGTATTATACGTCCATAGCATGTATGTCACAGATAAAGATAAATTTGTACATGATATTAAAAACGGCTTTGAAAGACGAATTCTATTAATAACACGATGAATTTATACGATTATTTATATTATATTATATTACCACTACTGTCTATATCATTAGTCTTTGTTTTTGTGAGGTTTATTAAAGGACCTTCTATTGTAGACAGGGTGATAGCACTAGACCTAATTGTGACCATAGGAATTGGGATTATTTCTATCTATAGCATAATATATGATCAACCTAACTTTCTTGATATCGCATTAATTCTTGCGTTAATAGCCTTCTTAGGCACAGTAGCATTTACATATTACTTAGAAAAAAGAGATAAAAATGACTAACATAATAATTATTATTCTTTCCACTTTAGGTACCATTTTCGCCATGTTAGCAGCAATTGGGCTCATTAGAATGCCCGACACTTACCTTAGAATTTCTGTAAATACCAAAGCAGCCACACTTGGCGTTGGACTCTTACTGGCTGCAGCGGCAATCTATTTTGGAGAAATTGCCATATCGTCTAGAGTTTTGGCCATTATTATTTTCATTTTCTTAACAGCTCCCATCGGCGGACATCTTCTGGGAAGAACGGGTTACATTTCAGGAAATAAATTATGTGATCAAACCCATATTGATGATTTAAAAGGTAAATACAACAAAAAAACTCACGAATTGAGTAGTGAAGACCAAGAGAAATCTTCTGATGAAAAGGAAAACAAATAAAATTAAATGCAGGTTAGGCACAGGGTTTGTTCAGAAAATAAAACAATATAAAGTAATGCCTAACCTAAACATCACTTGATGAAACAATCATGTCTAGCTTTATTATTCGCATTGTTTTTAACACTTAACCTTTATGGGCAATACCAAATTAATGGAAACGTTGTAGATGCTGAAACTAAAGAAAATTTAGCTTTTGCCAACGTCACATTCAATAACAATAAAAAGCGCGGTGTTATTACCGATATTGATGGTAAGTTTATTTATAAAAGCAATACACCCATAAAGCGTATCACAGTTTCCTATTTAGGTTACCAGACCTTAAAACTGAAACCAGATACCAATAAAAATTTAGTCATTGCTCTGAAACCTGCTTTAGAAAGTCTTGATGAAGTTGTTATTACTAATGCAGAAAATCCTGCTATACGCATTATAAGAAAAGTTATAGCCAATAAAGAAATTAATAACCCCTTAAAAAAAGGAGGTTTTAATTACACCTCTTACAACAAAAGTTTTGTTGATAAAGAAGGGCGTCAGAAAAAGTCAGATTCGTTAAGACAAGTCTTTTTAAACCAAATTGAAAAAGGTGAACTAGATCCAGAAAATGATACGCTAAACAATTTTGAAAAAACACTAATTCGAGAGGGCAATTTTAATATCATGTTGTTTGAGTCTGTGACTGAGCGAAAATTTTTGCCTCCGGACTTAAGTGAAGAAACCGTCGTTGCGACAAGAGTTTCCGGATTTAAAAACCCCTATTTTGCTGTTCTGGCAACTGAGCTTCAGCCTTTTGGGTTTTACGAAGACAATATCAGTCTTATGGATTTACACTTTTTAAACCCTATAGCTAAAGGAAGTTTAAAACGTTACGATTATACCTTAGAAGAAAAAATACCAAGGGGAAATGACACTATTTATAACATTTCATTTCAACCTAAAAAAGAGGCCAACATCGATGGGTTAAAAGGCTTTATGTATATCAATTCCGACGGCTACGCTATACAAAATATTGTAGCCGAACCTTATGATGAACTCATTACCCATTTAAAAATTCAACAAAAATATAAACGCATAGAAGATAAAAATTGGTTCCCTGAACAACTCAATTTTGAAATTACAACGCAACAAGGCATTTTTATTAATGGTAAAACCTATTTAAGAGAAATTAAATTTACAGATAGCTTAAAGCCTAAAGATTTTAGCGAAGTCCAATTGAAATACAATGACAATGCTCCAAAACGAGATGAAGCCTTTTGGAGTCAGTATAGAGTTGACAGCCTTAGCCAAACCGATAAAAACACTTACAAAGTCGTCGATAGCATTGGAGAAAGGATAAAATTAGATAAAGTCTTAGATGTCACCAATACCTTAAGTGATGGTTATATTCCTTGGGGAAAATTTAATATTCCTTTTAATCGGTTTTTTGGCTACAATCGCCACGAAGGATTTAGGCTTGGGGCGGGTTTAGAAACCAATGATAAATTCTTAAAGAATCTTATTTTTGGTGGTTATACGGCTTATGGGTTTAAAGATAGTGAGTGGAAATTTGGAGCTAAAGCTCGGTATAATATAGACGATTCCGAAGACATGTTTTTGCAGTTCAATTACAACAATGATGTCAGGGAAATTGGCAGGTCTAGTATTAAGAACCAAAACTTTTCAGGAAGGGGTAATTTAAGACGGTTTATCGCCTCCAGAATGGATGTAGTCGAGCGTTTTCAACTCAAATTTGGGCGTCGGGATTTTAAATATTTAACCTGGAATATCGCTTTAAGAAGCGAATGGATTAGACCACAATTTAATTACACTTTTGTAAGTCCTTCAAACAACATCACCAATTTCAGAAATTCTGAAGCTGTACTCCATTTGAGATATGCTTTTCGTGAGCGCATAGTAGAAACCCCAAAGAAACGGATAAGCCTTGGCACGAACTATCCTATATTCAATTTAAGATACACGAGAGGCTTTGACTCTGTTCTGGACGGCGCGTTTGATTATCAGAAAATTGAAGCCAGCTTATCTCAGAGTTTTTTTACACGCAATTTTGGCCAAACCCGCTATCATGTTCAAGCAGGTTATATAGACAGTGATATTCCTTTAGGCCTATTATTTACCGGTGAAGGCAGTAATGACGACGATATCCCGATTGTGATGCCAGACACATTTCAAACCATGTTGCCTTATGAGTTTTTATCAGATGAATATGTGCATTTGTTTTTGACTCACGATCTCGGGAGTCTATTATTTAAAGCCAAAGATTTTAATCCCGGTCTCATTTTGCATCATAATATGGGATGGGGCGATTTAAATCACCCTCAATCTCATCTTTGGAATTTTAATACCAAGGAACAGATTTTTATTGAATCGGGCTTGGAAGTGACTAAAATTTTAAAATTAAATTACTTAGATGCCTTTTACGCGGGCATCGGTGCTGGTGGGTTTTACCGTTATGGGTTCTATAGTTTTGATAAATCAAGCGATAATTTTGTGTTTAAACTCAATGTAACTTTTACGCTCAACTAAACAGCTTTAATTCTTAGACATGTCATTACCTAAAAATTTATCACAACTGCTAGAAGATAGGAAAAGCAAGGGTAATTTTCGGGAACTTCAACATTATAATTTTAAAGTTGATTTTTTGTCCAATGATTATTTAGGCTATGCCCAAAACAAGGGTATTCATGAGCAATATTTATCTATTTTAAAAGAGCACAAAATTAATCAACTCGGCTCCACAGGTTCGCGTTTACTTAGTGGAAACCACAACTTATTTCATTTGGCAGAAGAGAAAGCTAAAGACATCTTCAATGCGGATGCTGCTTTGTTTTTTAACTCGGGCTATAATGCTAATATCGGGTTGCTGTCTGCAGTTTTAAAACCTAAAGACATCGTGTTTTACGATGAACTTTGCCATGCTTCCATTCGTGATGCTTTGCAGATGGCCAAAGCCAAAACCTATAAATTTAAACATTGTGATTACAGGGATTTAGAGCATAAAATTAGGACACAAGTTGAAAGACTGCAACCCCAAAATATTTATATGGTTACCGAAAGTGTGTTCTCTATGGATGGCGATACATCTGATATCTCGAATTTAATTGAAATTTCAGAAAAGTATAAAGCCCATCTCATTATTGATGAAGCACACGCTGTTGGCGTTTGTGGTGATCATTATAAAGGACTCACTCAAAATACCGGCCATAAAATTTTTGCCAGAATTGTGACTTGCGGAAAATCATTAGGGAGCCACGGCGCATTTATTTTAGGTTCCAAACCATTAAGATCTTTTCTTATAAATTTTTCTAAATCCTTTATTTACACCACCGCGGCATCGCCACATCAGGTAGCTTCAGTTTTGGCTTCGCTTGACCATTTTGAAAGGGTAAATACAGAAAAGACAGCATTACGAGCTGTAATTTCTAGTTTTACTGAAGAAATTCAAAAACACAACCTCCAATCTCATTTTATCCAAAGTCAAACGGCGATTCAATCCTTTTTAATTTCAGGCAATACTAGAGCCAAACATTTGGCCAAAACACTTCAGCAAGAAGGTTTTGGTGTAAAAGCCATTTTGCATCCCACCGTCCCAAAAGGCAAAGAACGCATTCGGATTTGCTTGCATAGTTTTAATACAACGTATCAGATCAGATCGCTGTTTAAGTGTATTGATTCCTCAAGGTTTGGTCTCATTTAATTCTAATACATTGAATTTGGCTGCATTTTTGATGCAAATTGGGTATTACTTTGTCCTATTAGCTTAACATAATTCGAGTTTTGTTATTCTAATATTGCATTGATCAGTACTATAGTTAATCTAAATACCTGGTTTAAGTATGTTTCGGAATCTTGTCGTTTTAATAGCCTTTTGTTGTGTCATGAACTTGAGCGCCCAAAAACTTTCAGCCAAATTCGTGGACGAAAATAATGAAGCCTTGGTAGGTGCAACCGTCTACTTTAATGGCACAACACGAGGTGTCATCACAAATACAGAGGGCTATTTTAATATCAAAAAACCTGAAAATGTGTCTGAGCCTATTTTGGTCATTACATACTTAGGTTATGAAACTTTGTATGAAAACAATTTAAAAAACCTCAAAAACACTTATCAACTTAAACCAAATCCTGAAAATTTGGATACTGTAGACCTGTATGCTTCACCTTTTAGCAGAGAAGAAATGCTTGAGGTTTTTAAAGCCAATTTTCTTGGAAAAGGAAGACCCGCTAGACAATGTGAAATTTTGAATCTTGATGATGTTATTGTATACTACGTTGTAAAAGAAAATACCCTCTATGCAAAATCTACGAACCCCATAATTGTTAAAAATGATTATTTAGGCTATAAAATTAAGTTTGATTTGATAGATTTTCAAGTCAAATATTCTAGTAAAACTTTAGATACACATTATTTGAAGCAATCCTATTATGCTGGTTTTTCGTTCTTTGAAGATATCAATCCAAAGAAACAAAAGAGACGACAAAAAATTTATGAAGGCTCTCTCAATAAGTTTTTCAAATCCTTAATTGAGGACAAATTAGATAAAACAAAATTTCAGGTCGGTTATAAGGGATTTGTGCGTAAACCGGAATATATATTTGGCGTAAAACCTATAGAAAACGATTTTTTCCTAATTTATTTAAGGTCGAAAGTGATGAAAACCTTTAATTCTAAATATATTCCAACAAAAATCACCTTAAAGCATAAAGGTGAATTAAGCACACTTCAATTTCAAAAGCCGCACTGTCGAGTAGATCAATTTGGTAATAATATAGATATTCAAAATGTACTTTTGATGGGTGACTTAGCTGAATATAAAGTCGCTAAAATGCTTCCTGTAAATTTTAGTTTGGAGAACAATTAAAATAAATTCTTAAATAAACTTTGCTTTGACATTTAGGGTTTTAAATTTGACATTTCAAAAATAAAATATGCCTAAAATCTCAGATCATTATTTCATTACCGGTATAGGTACAGACGTCGGTAAAACAGTTATTTCTGCTATAGTGGTCAGAGCCTTAAACGCAGACTACTGGAAACCGGTACAAGCCGGAGATCTGGATTATTCTGACACCCATAAAGTGAAAAACATGGTAAATGACGATAAGATCGTTTTTCATGATAATGCTTATGCACTCAAAACCCCTATGAGTCCACATGCCGCTGCTGAGATAGATGGCATAGAAATAGAATTAGGTAAAATTTCGACTCCAAAAACAGAAAATCACCTCGTGATTGAAGGCGCCGGTGGGCTACTGGTACCGCTTAATGATAAAGACACCATAGCCGACCTGATTTCAAAAGAAGATAAAATTATTCTGGTTTCCAGACATTATTTGGGCAGCATAAACCATACCTTGCTAAGTCTGGAATTTTTAAAGCAAAAAGGCTTT
>CAYMXD010000065.1:0-4020 GCA_964394095.1 uncultured Mesohalobacter sp.
CATCGGAAATGTTGGTGGTATCTTAATTGAACAGATTAAACAACAGCAGGAATACCTGAAAGAACATTTCCGTTTAAACCTTAAGATTAATGGAGTAAGTAACTCCAAGCAAATGGTTTTTGATGCTGAAGGTTTAGACTTAAACCATTGGAAATCTGCACTTGAAAAAGGCGAAGCCCGAACTAATGACACATTTTTTCAAAACGTGAAAGCCCTTAACTTGAGCAATAGTATATATTTGGATATCACTGCCAATGAAGCGGTGTCTAAAACCTATACAAGCTATTTAAAAGAAAGTATTTCAGTGGTTGCTTGTAATAAAATAGCATCGTCTTCAGATTACCAATCCTATCGGGAATTAAAAACCCTTTCCAAAGCCTACGGGGCTTCATTTTTGTTTGAAACTAACGTGGGCGCCGGACTTCCGGTGATTAATACTTTGAATAATTTAGTGGACTCAGGAGACGAGATTCATTCTATTCAAGCCGTTTTATCCGGGAGTTTAAACTTTATATTCAATGGATTTAATGACTCCAACAGCTTTTACGATGTCGTAAAACAGGCGCAAAAAGAAGGCTATACTGAACCTGACCCACGCATTGATTTAAGCGGTGCAGATGTGGCCAGAAAAATTTTGATATTGGCCAGAGAAAGCGGCTATGTGCTCAATTTTGAAGACATTGAAAACCAATCCTTTTTGCCTAAAGCCAGTATGCAAGCCAATTCTGTTGAAGATTTTTACGATACTTTGAAAACTCATGCCGAGCATTTTGAAACTTTATACACGTCTGCTCAGGATAAAGGCAATCGTCTAAAGTATGTTGCAGAATTTAATAAAGGTAAAGCCAAAGTTGGACTCAAAGAAGTCAGTCCGGATCACCCGTTTTATAATTTGGAAGGCAAGGACAACATTGTGTTGTTTTATACCACGCGATACCCGGAACACCCCATGATTATAAAAGGGGCAGGAGCCGGGGCATCGGTAACAGCATCCGGACTTTTGGCAGATGTCATTTCAATTGGAAAAAAATAAACATGGACAACCTCAGAATTTTTGCACCTGCAACGGTGGCTAATGTCTCCTGTGGATTTGATGCTATGGCTTTTGCTTTGGATAATCTTGGCGATGAAATGGCATTTACAACAACCGCAAAAAAAACCGTTTGTATTTCAAAAATTGAAGGCGCTAAACTCCCTTTTGACCCCCATAAAAACGCCGCCGGGGTGGTTGCAGCACTGATGTTGGAGGATTCCAAGGCCAACTTTGGGGTTGATATCGAAATTTTCAAAAATTTTAAACCCGGTAGCGGTTTGGGCAGTAGTGCCGCCAGTGCAGCAGGTAGTGCTTTTGCTATAAACATTTTATTGGGAAAACCCTATTCTAATCTGGATTTGGTTAAATTTGCCATGCAGGGAGAAGTGGCAGCTTGTGGCTCGGCCATAGCCGATAATGTGGCGGCCTGCATTTACGGGGGATTTGTGTTGATAAGAAGCTATGACCCTCTTGATATTATCGCGATTCCTTCGCCGAATGAATTACGGGTGAGTATAATTCATCCACAAATAGAAATCAGGACTGAGGATGCCCGAAAAGTAATTCCGGAACAGTTATCGCTTAAAACAGCTACGGCTCAATGGGCAAATGTAGGCGGTTTAATTAGTGGTTTGTACGAAAGTAACTACCAGACTATTGCCAACAGTCTTGTCGATTTGGTTGCAGAACCTTATAGAAAACAATGTATTCCACATTTTGATGAGCTAAAAACTGCTGGCATAGAAGCAGGCGCACTCGGTATAGGAATTTCGGGCTCAGGACCCTCTATGTTTGCCTTGAGTAAAGGCGACGAAACCTCAAAAAATGTAGTGATGACCATGAACAAAATTTACCAAAACAAAGGTATAGAATACAATATACATCAATCGCTGATTGGTAAAAAGGGCGTTAGAATATTATGAAATATTTCAGTTTAAATCATGAAGCACCAAAAGTCACGTTTAAAGACGCTGTCATTAAAGGCTTAGCACCGGATAAGGGCTTGTATTATCCCGAACGCATAGACAAGTTGCCGGCTTCTTTTTTTGATAGGATTGAAACTTTAGACCACGTCAGTATCGCTTATGAGGCTATTAGACCTTTTGTAGGCGAAGATATTTCTGATAAAGATTTGAAATCAATTTTAAAAACCAGCCTTAATTTTGATTTTCCAATTGTGGACATCGACGACAACATCAAAGCCCTTGAACTTTACCACGGGCCGACCATGGCTTTTAAAGATGTTGGTGCCCGATTTATGGCACGCTGTTTAGGCCATTTTAACCAACATCATACTGAAGAGAAAATCACGGTATTGGTAGCTACCTCGGGCGATACAGGCGGGGCAGTAGCCAGTGGATTTCTTGGTGTTAAGGGTATTGATGTGGTCATATTGTACCCAAGCGGGAAGGTGAGTAATGTCCAGGAGAAACAACTCACCACTTTGGGGCAAAACATCACGGCGTTGGAAGTAAACGGCACCTTTGATGACTGCCAAAGCATGGTAAAACAAGCCTTTTTGGACGAGGAACTAAAGTCTAAATTTACTTTAACCTCCGCCAATTCTATAAACGTGGCGCGTTGGTTGCCCCAGATGTTTTATTATTTTTTTGCTTACAAAGCCTTGAAACATACAGGAAAAAAGTTGGTGTTTTCTGTGCCCAGTGGTAATTATGGAAATATTTGTGCAGGCATGATGGCACAGCAGTTGGGCTTGCCGATTCATCATTTTGTCACGGGAACAAATGCCAACAAGGTTGTCCCCGAATATTTAAAATCCGGACAGTACCAAACGATGTCATCAATCCAAACCATCAGTAACGCCATGGACGTGGGTGCGCCCAGTAATTTTATTCGAATTAAGGAATTGTATAAGCACGATTTTCAATTACTTAAGGAGAATTTATCCGGATATAGTTATTCTGATAAAGAAACCAAAGCAGCGATAAACCATTTAAAAAATACTTTTGATTATACCGCAGATCCTCATGGTGCCATTGGCTACTTGGCACTAAAAGACTACCTAAACACTCAACCTGGGAATAATGTTTTAGGGCTTTTTCTGGAAACCGCTCACCCCATTAAATTTTTACCGGTCATGCCCAAGTTTATAGCAGATCAGATTGAAATGCCTCCTCAGGTAAAAAAACTGATGACAAAGGAAAAAAAGAGTCAAATGATTTCAACCTACGAGGAGTTAAAGACCGCTATTTTATAGTTAGTGGTGGCTGAATATGTAAAATGTTCGCTACTGTTGTACTTGCCTATATCAAAAAGAACTGAGCACGGACTGCAAGTTCAAGCTATCGGGATTGATCTTTTTAAAGTGTGGTTTATTTTTAGACGTTCTGTTTTCAACTTGTCCGTCTTTGTCAAGTTTTACAAGTTTATCTTTATATTAAATTAGAACAGGGAAGTAGTTTAGGTTTTGTCTTGAAGTAAAACTTTGGTATAAGGTCTATTAGCTCCTGTTCCTCTATTTTTAGTAAAATAGTCAGAAAGGGCTTTGTTAACTTCTGTGTTTAAAGACTCTTGTTCTAGTTTGTATATTTTTAGCCATTATTTTTATTTAATCAAACACAGTATCTCAAGGGCTTTATGCCAGTAATAAAATCCAGATTTGTCAGGCTGTTTTTTTAACCGATTCAAGAAATTCCAATCTTGGTTTTCAATATTCAATTTTTTGATATCTTCTCCTTGATAATACTCAATTGGTGATAAGTCATTTTTAAGAAGTTTAGCACTTAAATAAGCAATTCTCGCAGAGGCTGGAATAGCATCATCAATTCTAAAATTCCCATTCATTAAAAATCCTGTACCAAATGCGAGTATTCCTTTTTGAAGCTCTTTAAACCTTTTTTTTTCATCATCAGAACCTCTCCCTCTTTTTGCAATAATTGCGCAAGTATCTAGCGAATCTTGCAATACTTTATCTATAGTTAAGTCAGATGTTTCAGTATTGCGATATTCAATTTCTTGATTAGCAA
>CAYMXD010000065.1:4030-8592 GCA_964394095.1 uncultured Mesohalobacter sp.
AATTTCAATGTTCTCAATTCTTTCAAAGAGCTTACTTAAATCAAATAATTGTTTGCAAATCTCCATTGAGAATGCATGCTGGTCTTTACCTTTAAAATAAGGGATTCCAATAGTGTTAGGTGCAAATGCCGTAAGTTTATCCCCTATAATAGCATCAATTGTTGGAACTGTAATTTTTGTTTCTTTTTCTGTTTCAATCCATTTTGTTTGAACAGGTTTCTCTGTTAGTTCAGGATAGTTTGAATCCTCAATTAGTATATCCAAAAGAATAGTTCCTGAGTATTTACTTGTAGTAACAGAATCAAAAGAAAAAGAATAATGAACTTTTGGAACACCTTCTTTATAACTGCGATGTTCATCAAGTTCAAATGATTTAAACCTCGACGTATCAATTACTTTATTCAGTATGGCTTCAAGGCTTACTCTGTCTGTTTTACAGATAATATCAATATCAATTGAAAATCGATTTCCCTCTTCTAGTATAAGAATAAGGCTTGTTCCACCTTTGAATATGAAATCTAGACCATTTACTTTAATTCGTTCTAATAAATGTAGAGCATAAATCATTTTTTCTAGAATGATTTTATCTATTCTTCTGTGTTCCTTTTTTTGTTTGAAGGAATTAAGCCATTCTTCTGTAAAACAATGTTCTTTTATCATTCGATTATGTCTTTTACAAGATGATACATATTGATGTTCAAAAACTGCTTAATGTCTTGTTCTTTATCTCTACGCTTGGCGTAACTGAATAATTTGGTATAGTTAATAGTATAGCTTTTTAAGATGTTCTCATAAATGTGTACAAGTTCACCACCTTGATAGAAATAGAATAGTTTGTTTTCAGTATAAATATCTACTAAAATTTTTTCAAGTAATGGCATATAGAACCTTATTCGTTTTTCAGTTCTTTTTGAAATGGGTGAGCGAGTAATAAGTTTCTTTATTATTACAGGCCTTTGACTTTCTGAGATATAAAAATCTATTGTTTTTTCGTCCGGGTTTAAATAAAAGTCAAGCTTGAACGAATCTTTTAACTCATAATAAAGGGATTCAATAAAATCCTTTTCAATTTCAATAATGATTATTTTTTTACCTGATTGATGCTGCGTGAACTCATTTATCCAATCAGTATCCCAAACACAATATTTTACATCTTCAAAACGCTCTGAAATTACTTTAACTATTTTTAGTATTTCGCTGGTAATTTCAGGCTTATACTTTGGTTTGTAAGAAATAGTGTAATAACCTCTTTGAGTAGATTTGATGATGTTCTTTTTCTTAAGGTCGTAGATTCTCCATCCTAAAGTACCTTCTTTCAATTGTGGTTCGAAATACTTAAAAAAATCAAATAGTTCTTCTCTAGAGAAAGCATCTCTATTTTTAAATTCTTCTTTTAACTTATTCTCAATAATTTTCGGCATTTTAAATCCAATTTATGCCAAATATAGTAAAAATTGACGAATATTTGAAATCAAAAAATTGCCAGTAATTTGTTTTATTGGTAAATATTTGATTTAGATAGTGTGGGGCAATCAGGCTCTTTTTATTTTATAAGGTACGAGAAAAATGAAATGTAAATGACTGTGCTTTACTGTGCAAGTTGGCTTTTTAGAGCTTTTGTACAACAGTTAAATATATTCTATTTGCTGCTTCATTATACATAAAATCCGCCATGATGAAAATAATTCACTGCTTTAAATCTCGACCTACAAGTCTGAGCGATCGAGTAGGCTTAATTTTACCAATTGTATTAAAAATGATTGACCCTAAAAGGGTCAAATGCTTATAGCGAAAAATTTGAATAAGGCTTATACGACCCCGAGGGGGTCGAATGTAACTGTTTTTCTCAGACTATAAACATATAACGCCTTCAGCATTATTCTATTTTCATTTAAAGATTGATAACTTAACTTTACTACTTGTATTAAAAATGATTGACCCTAAAGGGGTAAAATGTTTATAGCGAAAAATTTGAGTAAAGCTTATACGACCCCGATGGGGTCGAATGTAGGTTACTCGGTATTGATGTTGGGTCTAAATTCAAAAAGCTTACACCTTAAATAATCGTACTTTGACCAATGTGGATGTTTTTGAAATTCATGTTACTATCCTCCGGGTGAAGAATATAATCCACAATAAAATCGCCTACTTTAGTGGTGCTAAAGGCATTATCCGGATTGATGTCTTTGGTTGTAATGCCGAGTTCTAAAGATTTTTGGACTGCACTTTCAACAAGATTGGCCTCTTCATGGAGACCTAAATGTTCTAAAAGCATTTTTACAGACAAAATGGAGGCGAGAGGATTGGCGATGTTTTTTCCGGCAACTTGCGGATATGAGCCGTGAATAGGCTCAAATAATGCATTGTCATGCCCAACCGAAGCTGATGCCAACAAACCAATGGAACCTCCAATAACGCTGGCTTCATCACTGATGATGTCGCCAAATAAATTTTCAGTGAGGATAACGTCAAACTGTTTCGGATTAAGAATCATCTGCATGGCGGCATTATCTACAAATAAAAAATCCAGTTCAACATCCGGGTATTGTTTAGCCAAAGCCGTGACGGTTTTGCGCCATAGCCTTGAGGTTTCCAGGACATTAGCTTTATCAACTAAGGTTAAAAGTCCTCGGCGTTTTTGGGCGGCTTTAAAGGCCAGATGCGCAATACGTTCTATCTCTTTAACTGAATAAGAGCAATCATCAAAAGCGGTTTTTTCATCTTCGCTAAGGCGTTTTTCGCCAAAATAAATGCCCCCGGTCAGTTCTCTGAATATAGAGATATCGGTGCCTTCAATGATTTCTCGTTTTAAAGGCGACTTATCAATTAATGTAGTGTAGGCTTTTACAGGCCGAATGTTGCAAAATAAGCCTAAGTCTTTTCTAAGCCGCAATAAACCCTGCTCCGGACGAACTTTTGCAGTAGGGTTGTTGTCATATTTTGGATCGCCGATGGCCCCAAAAAGAATAGCATCCGATGTTTTGCACATCTCAAGGGTTTCCTCGGGTAGTGGGTCACCGGTCTGGTCTATGGCAACGGCGCCCATCAGGCCCTCGGTGTATTTAAAATTATGGTCATATACTTCAGCAATCACATCCAGCACTCGTTTAGACTGCGCTGTAACTTCTTTGCCTATACCGTCTCCGGGAATGAGAGTAATATTAAAGTTCATTATTGTTAAATTTATTTAGTCAATTGCTCATGTTTTGCTTCAAAAGCTTCAATTTTATCTTTATGGTTGATTAAAAAATCAATATCATCGTAACCGTTGATAAGGCACAACTTTTTATAAGGATCGATATCAAAATCAACCTCACCAATCGGTGTTATTAAGATTTGGTTTTCCAAATCCACCTTTAATTCTTCGCGGGGGTGTTTTTCTATGAATGCCAATACTTTCAGCAAAAACGGATTGGACACTTGAATGGGGAGAATGCCGTTATTTAAAGCATTGCCTTTAAAAATATCAGCAAAAAAACTGGAGATGACCACTTTAAATCCGTAATCTCCTAAAGCCCAAGCCGCATGTTCTCGGCTGGAGCCACAACCAAAATTGTTACCCGCAACCAATATTTCGCCCTGGTATTTCGGATTATTTAGAGCAAACTTTTCGTTTTTAGTTCCGTCTTTTTGGTAACGCCAGTCTCTGAACAAGTTTTTACCAAAGCCGTCCTTATCGGTGGCTTTTAAAAAACGAGCAGGAATTATTTGATCTGTATCAATATTCTCTACAGGTAAAGGAACGGCTCTGGATATAAAAGTTTTAAAGGGTTTCATAGTCAGTTTAGCTGTTTTGTGATGTCAATTATTTTGCCTTCAATAGCGGTTGCTGCGGCCATAAGCGGGCTTGCTAATATAGTTCGCGCACCCTGACCCTGACGGCCTTCAAAGTTTCGGTTTGAAGTCGAAACACAATATTCGCCTTGGGGAATTTTATCATCATTCATGGCCAGACAGGCCGAACAACCGGGCTGACGTAGCTGAAAGCCGGAGTTTTCAAAAATCTCCAAAAGGCCTTCCTCTTGAATTTGTTTGACCACTTGCTGTGAGCCGGGGACAATTAAGGCGTTGACATTTGTGGCTTTCTTTTTACCTTTTATATAGTCGGCCACCACTCTAAAGTCTTCAATTCTGGAATTGGTGCAACTGCCAATAAACACATAATTTACAGGGGTGTTTATAAGCGAATTGCCTTCTGAAAAGCCCATATAGGCTAAAGCTTGTTTAAAAGAATCTGAATTATTCTTAGGAATACTGCCGCTAACTTTTAGGCCCATTCCCGGATTTGTGCCAAAAGTTACCATGGGTTCAATATCGGAGGCGTCAAAATGGTATTCCTTATCAAACACGGCATCATCGTCGGTGGGAAGGCTTTTCCAATAGGCTATTTTTTTCTGGAGCGCCTTACTTTTGGGCGCAAACTTACGGCCTTCAATATAATCAAAAGTGGTTTGGTCCGGCGCTATCATTCCGCCGCGAGCGCCCATTTCTATGCTCATATTGCAGACCGTCATGCGGCCTTCCATGCTCATATTTTCGAAAACATCACCGGCATATTCACA
>CAYMXD010000066.1:0-8554 GCA_964394095.1 uncultured Mesohalobacter sp.
GAAAACCCACTTGAAGTCGCTAAAGCCTTTGAAGATAGCGGTATTGAATATTTACACCTTGTAGATTTGGACGGCGCGAAATCTAAACAGATTGTCAACTATAAGATTCTAGAGCAAATTGCTTCTAAAACTACGCTCAAAATTGATTTTGGCGGAGGCTTAAAATCAGATGAAGACTTAAACATCGCTTTTAATTCTGGGGCGAGTCAAGTCACCGGAGGCAGTATTGCCGTTAAAAATCCTGAAATCTTTGAAAAATGGCTTTCAATATACGGCAACGAAAAAATAATTCTTGGCGCAGACTGCTATAATGAAAACATCGCCATAAGTGGCTGGCAGGAAGAAAGCAAACTTAAAGTCTTGCCTTTCATAAAAACTTATCGCGATAAAGGCATCACATACGTAATTTGCACAGACATTTCGAAAGATGGCATGCTAGAAGGCCCGGCTTTTGAATTATATCAATCGATCTTAAAGCAGAATCCTAAGATCAAACTGATAGCTTCCGGCGGCATCTCATCTCTTAAAGATTTAGAACACCTGAAAGCTATTGGCTGTGAAGGGGCTATTGTTGGGAAAGCTATTTATGAAGGTAGGATTAGTTTGAAAGAGTTGATGGAGTTTGAATATTAGAAGTACGAAGTTAAATATAATAAGTATAATTTTTAACGTTAAATATTTGAGGTTCTAAACTTAAAGTTTATTAATTTTAAAATCTAAAAAATTAAATATTAATTAGAAGTATTTTTAATGAAAAATGCGCTGATTGCAAGAACTAAAAAATTTGCTTTAGATTGTTGGAAGTTATGTTCTAAAATTCCAAAATCTAGAGAATTTAATGCATATTTCTTTCAACTGTTAAAAAGCAGTAGTTCAATTGGGGCAAATTATAGAGCATCACAAAGAGCAAAATCTACAGCAGATTTCATAAACAAATTAAAAATAGTTGAAGAAGAAACAGATGAATCTATTTATTGGCTAGAAATGTTTTCGGAAATATTGCCTGAGTTCAAATCTGAAATCGAAGTCTTGATGAAAGAAGGCAACGAATTATTGGCTATTTTTGTCGCTTCAATAAACACAGCCAAGAGGAATAGTCTTAAAAAATCTTAGCATATAATAACCTTTAAAACTTCAAACACATCTATATAATTCATTTTAAGCTACAAAACACATTTAACTTTTTAATATAAATTCCTGCTTTTAAATTTTTTAACTTCTAACATTCAAAAACTTTTAACTTCTAATATCTTACTTCTAACTTCAAACCATGTTAACAAAACGAATCATCCCTTGCTTAGACATCAAAAACGGTAGAACCGTAAAAGGCATCAACTTTGTTGGATTAAGAGATGCCGGTGATCCTGTTGAACTAGCTAAAACATATGCCATAGAAGGTGCAGATGAGTTGGTGTTTCTGGACATCACGGCCACAGAAGAAAAACGCAAAACACTGCTTGATCTAGTTCATAGAGTTGGAGAAGCCATCAATATTCCGTTTACAGTGGGGGGTGGGATTTCCAGTGTTGAAGATGTAAGAGCTTTGCTTAATGCCGGAGCAGATAAGGTGGCTATCAACTCTGCAGCGGTTAAAAATCCAGACCTCATAAATCAGTTGTCTGCTGCTTTTGGAAACCAATGTATTGTGGTCGCCATAGATGCTAAAAAAATAGAAGACAACTGGAAAGTTCACTTGGTAGGTGGCAAAGTCCCCACCGAACTTGATTTATTTGAATGGGCTAAAACGGCAGAACAAAGAGGAGCGGGCGAGATTTTATTCACTTCTATGAATCATGACGGGACCAAAAACGGGTTTGCCAATACAACCTTAAAACTGCTCAGCGATATGTTAAAAATACCTATAATCGCTTCCGGAGGTGCAGGAAATATTCAGCATTTTACTGATACTTTTGTGCAGGGGAAAGCCGATGCGGCTCTGGCAGCAAGTGTTTTTCACTTTGGAGAAATTCCTATTCCGCACTTAAAAAAAGAATTATCAGGTCAAAATATACCTGTAAGGTTATAAATTTTAAAAGTCGTAGATAAAATAGTACCTTTTGACCATTAATTTTACCGAAATGAACATAGACTTCAATAAAAATCAAGACGGCTTAGTTCCCGCAATCATTCAAGACGTCAATACCAAAAATGTTTTGATGTTGGGCTATATGAATGAAGAAGCTTTCAAAAAAACAAAACATACCAAAAAAGTGACTTTTTACAGCAGAAGTAAAAAAAGACTCTGGACCAAAGGCGAAGAAAGTGGAAATGTCTTACATCTTGTCGATTATAAAATTGACTGTGACAACGACACTTTATTGATACAAGTAAAGCCTGACGGCCCGACCTGCCATAAGGGAACAGACACCTGTTGGGCTGAAGAAAACGCACCGACTTACGGTTTTCTTACTGATCTTGAAAAAATTATTTCAAACAGGAAACTAAATGCTAATGGCGAAAAGTCTTATGTGGCTTCTTTATTTGAAAAAGGAATAAATAAAATAGCCCAGAAAGTTGGTGAAGAAGCCGTAGAAGTGGTTATTGAAGCAAAAGATGACAACGACAATTTGTTCCTCAATGAAAGTGCCGACCTGTTGTTTCACTATTTAATTTTACTTCAGGCCAAAGATTTCAAGCTAGACGATATAGTAAATGTATTGAACCAAAGGCATCAATAACATGCAACCCAAACGCTATTATTACCTCATAGCATTGCAATATTTAGGCTTTCGTTATCACGGCTGGCAAATTCAGCCGGATGTGCCTATGGTTGAAAAAATGATAAAGCGAACACTTGGTTACATCTTACCAGACACTAAAGCCAAAGTAATAGCCTGTGGCAGAACAGATGCTAAAGTTTCTGCGCACAAAACCTATATCGAATTATTCTCTGATGTAGAATTACCAAATCTCGATGTGTTTTTAGGTACTTTTAACCATAACTTACCAGCTGATATACGAGCACTTTCAATTGAACCTGTGGATAAAGAGTTTAATATAATTCAAGACCCCAAGGTTAAAGAATACCATTACTACTTTTCTTTTGGAGAAAAAATGCATCCGTTTAGTGCAGCTCTGATGTGTCAGGTGCAAGAACATCTAGATATTTCAATTATGCAAAAAGCCGCAAAGGCCTTTGAAGGCGAAAGAGATTTTTATTCCTACACCTTTAGACCGAAAGCTAAAACCAAAACCGAGGCCAACATCATTGAGTCTAATCTAGTTCCAAACACAGAACTCACAGCGAGTTTTTTTCCAAAACAATCCTACGTGCTTAAGGTTAAAGGGACTGGATTTAAACGCAATCAAATCAGGTTAATGATGGGCATGCTGATTGATTTAGGAAAACACAAAGTGAGCTATGACTTTTTTCTCGACACCTTGGAAGGCCACAAAAAAATAAAGCTGGAACATATAGCTCCAGCTTCAGGTCTTGTGTTATACAACGTTAAATTTTAGTTTTCTGTGACTTCTTCTTCAGTTGAAATTCCCATAGCTTTCATGACTTTTATGGTAATGTCGAATTTAGGATCAATATAGATCAAGGAATTATTCTCGTTAAATATCTGTGTAAACCCTTCAGCCTTTACTATTTTTTCTACTTCTTCACCAATTTTATTGTAAAGCGGTCTGAGAAGTTCGTCTTGTCTTACCTGCAAAAGCTTACTTGAATTTGTTCTTAATTTTTGAATATCCTCTTCAAGCTTCACGATATCTTTTTGTTTAAGTTGCTTAAGAGCGTCTGTGTAAGTCGCTTCTTTTTCAGAATAATCTTTTACTTTAGCTTGATATTCATCAAATTTCTCTTTTAAACCAGTGTCTAAATTTTTACCATAAGCTTCAAGCTTTTTTTGAACTTGTTCAAATTCCGGCATTTTAGATAGGATGTATTCTGTATTTATAGTTCCCACTTTAGTTTGTGCTGAAACTATAGCTGTAAATAAGAATACTACAATTAAAAATTGACTTTTCATGATATATAATTTTGATGCAAATAAAAAACAAATTTACAGCTTATAATGTATTTTAGTAATTTTTTAAAAATAAGTTTATAATATGAGTCCAAAAGAACGCATTGAAGAGTTGAGAGAAGAGCTCCACCAACATAATTATCTTTATTATGTAAAAGATAAGCCTAAAATATCAGACTATGAGTTCGATCAAAAGCTTAAAGACCTTGAAAAACTAGAAGAAGAATATCCTGAATATGCGGATGAAAACTCCCCAACTAAACGTGTAGGCGGTCAAGTGACCAAAAATTTCAAAACGGTACAGCACAATGAAAGAATGTATTCTTTATCTAATTCTTATTCAAAAAAAGATCTAGAAGATTGGTTAAAACGAATAAAAAAGAGTGTCTCCTACCGAATAAGTTTTACCTGCTAACTTAAATACGATGGTGCTTCAATTAATTTGAGTTACGAAAACGGCGAATTTAAAAAAGCCGTAACTCGCGGAGATGGCTACCAGGGTGATGATGTTAGCCATAATGTGAGAACTATTAATAGTATTCCTTTAAAAGTTAACACTGAAAACTTGCCTGAGCAATTTGATGTTAGGGGTGAAATTGTATTGCCTTTTGAGGGCTTTTCTAAAATGAATGCCGAGCGTGTAGAGCAGGGTTTAGAGCCTTATGCCAATCCCAGAAATACCGCTTCTGGTTCATTAAAACTTCAGGACAGCAGTGAAGTTGCCAAAAGACCCTTAGAATGTTTAATTTACGGTATTCAATCTGCTGACTTAAGATTTAATACTCAATATGAAGCTTTAGAAGAATTGAGAGCCTGTAATTTTAATGTTCCGATTGATATGAAATTATGCAAAACTCTAAAGGAAGTGTTTGAGTTTATTGAATTTTGGGACAAAGAAAGGCATAATTTACCTTATGAAACAGATGGCGTGGTGGTTAAAGTCAACTCTTTTGAACAACAAGAATTACTGGGACACACTTCAAAATCTCCGAGATGGGCAATGGCCTATAAGTTTAAAGCTGAAGAAGTAAAAACAAAACTGAATAAAATCACCTATCAAGTAGGCCGTACTGGAGCAATTACGCCTGTAGCCAACTTAGAACCTGTTCAGGTTAGTGGAACCACCGTAAAACGAGCATCCCTTCATAATGCAGATCAAATTCAAAAACTAGATGTAAGAGAGGGGGATACAGTATATGTAGAAAAAGGCGGGGAAATCATTCCAAAAATTACGGGAGTAGATTTTACTGAAAGAGACCCAAACTCTAATCCTACAAAATATATTGAGCAATGTCCGGAATGCGAAACTGACCTTATAAAGAAAGAAGGCGAAGCGGTTCACTTTTGCCCAAATACAGAGACCTGTCCGCCTCAGGTCATTGGCAGAATACAGCATTTTATATCCAGAAAAGCCATGGATATTGAAGGGCTCGGTGGTGAAACTGTAGCTTTATTAGTCAAATCTAAGCTTATCAATAACTACGCAGACTTGTATGAATTAAAGAAAGACGAAGTCATAAATCTCGAACGAATGGCTGATAAATCTGCACAAAATTTAATTGATGGTATTGAAGCTTCAAAAAAACAAGGTTTTGAAAAAGTCTTGTTTGCACTAGGTATAAGGTATGTTGGAGAAACTGTGGCCAAAACTTTAGCGCAGGAATTAAAGTCTATAGATAACATTGTTAATGCCGATTTTGAAAGACTGATCAGTATTGATGAAATCGGCGATAGGATAGCTGAAAGTGTACTTGAGTTTTTCAAAAATTCAAACAATATTGAAATTATAAAAAGACTAAAACATCACGGTCTTAATTTCGAAATTCAAGAAAAAGCACAAGCTTCGTCAAAATTGGAGGGTTTAAAATTTGTAATATCGGGTGTTTTTGAAAAATTTGATAGAAAAGAACTTAAGAAACTCATTGAAGAACATGGAGGTAAAAACACCTCAAGCTTGTCAAAAAGTACAGATTATCTTATTGCCGGTGATAATATGGGGCCTTCAAAAAAAGAAAAAGCAGAAAAATTTAATATTCCTGTAATTGATGAAAATGAGTTTGAAAACATGATTACCGATGAATGATAAACTGAAACTTTCAAGAGCATTGATTTTGAATACATCGGCTGAATTATTCAGAACAAAAAGCTATTCACAAGTCAGTATGAGAAGTATTGCTTTAAAACTAAACGTAAAAGCTGCCAGCCTTTACAATCACATTAGCTCTAAAGATGAGATTCTTGAAGGTATTATATTTAGTTTGGTAAATGAATTTATGCAAAGTATTCAGAACACAAAAAATGCTAAGATTTCAACACAAAAAAAGCTGGAAGACATCATCAAAACACATATTGATATTGCTGTAAAAAATCCCAACAGTTTTGCAACTTTAAATAATGACTGGATGTTTCTCAAAGACCCTAAAAAAAGTGAATTCATAAATAGCCGACTATCTTATGAAAAAGACTTAGAATATATTCTGAAAAATGGCATTAAGAAGAATGAAATTAAAAATCATAATACCAAAATCATAATCTATCAAATGTTATCTCCACTTAGGAATATTCATCTTTGGAATGAGAAAAATAAGTTATCCCCACAAGAACTTAAAGTTGAACTTTCGGCACTAATTTTAGGTGGGATCTTAAATTAACGTATATACAAAATAAAAAAGCCTCCCATACGGAAAGCTTCTCTTCGGTTTTACAAACCTGACACTTTAAAAGTGCCTCAACACAACATTTTGTTGCGGTCTGGACGAGACTCGAACTCGCGACCCCCTGCGTGACAGGCAGGTATTCTAACCAACTGAACTACCAGACCAAAATTTTATTTTTAGACCTTTTATTTAATCTAATATAATCAGTTGAACTTGAACCTCCCGTTCGCACGGGATAGGAATTATAACCAACTGAACTACCAAATCTTTTAGCGGATGCAAATATAAACTGAATTTTAATTCTAACAAGCAAAAAACAAAAATTTAATTTAAAATTTTTGCTTTTCAAGAAGGTAGGTTAGTAATATCTTTTCAAAGCCTTTATTAATATCGGCATTGACGTATTTAATTTTATACTGCCGACACTTATTAATAAGTTCAGACCTGAATGAATCGGCTAGTATTTTATATTCTTCTTTCACCAAATCCGGGTAAAGGTCTATTTTTTGCTGCGTTTCCACATCTACAAACCGCCTTGGTATCTCATTAAAATCAAAATCCATTTCCTTAGCGTAATCTGTAGTATGAAACAAAATGACTTGATGTTTATTGTATTTCAATGATTGGAGTGCTTCAAAAACAGCCTCACTTCTGGAATCGTTTTGAAACATATCTGAAAACACAAAAACAAGTGATCTTCGCTTTAGGTTTTCTGCAATATAAAGCAAACTTTTTTGAGCATTAGTTTGTTTTGATAAACCTTTCTCATCAAAGTATTTCTCAAGTTGCCCGGTAATAATTTTCAATTGACTAAAACTAGACTTCTCTTTTACATTAAATTCTATATCATCAGAAAACATTGACAACCCAAAGGCATCGCTCTGTTTCAATAATATATTAATAACAGAGAGTATCGCAACTGATGAGAAAGTGTATTTACTCATTTTTTCAATATCAAATGAGTTCACTTTAGGATAATGCATAGATGTAGAACAGTCTAATATGAAATGGCATCTTAGATTGGTTTCATCTTCATATTTTTTAATGTATAGTTTATCGGTTTTAGCGAATAATTTCCAGTCTACAAATTTGGTGCTATCACCACTATTATAAAGTCTGTGTTCATCAAACTCCGCCGAATAACCATGAAAAGGGCTTTTATGTATTCCCGACATAAAGCCCTCAACGATTTGGTTTGCTAAAATGTTAAGTTTCGAAAAATTAAATTTAGACTGTCTTAGATCCAAATTTAAAGTAATTTATCAAGTACTTCCGTATAATTATCTTTTGGTGCAACCCCTACTTTTCTTTCTACCATTTCTCCGTCTTTAAAAAACAGAACTGTAGGAATATTTCTTACACCATACTTTGCTGCAAACTCTTGATTAGAATCTACATCTAACTTAGCCACAACTGCTTTATCAGTATAATCATTACTGATTTCTTCTATTACCGGCCCTACCATTCGGCATGGTCCACACCATTCTGCCCAAAAATCTACAAGGACTGGTTTATCGCTTTTTAATACTTTTTCCTCAAAGTTTGCGTCTGTTATTTCTAATGCCATATTTATAAGTTTTTAATTTTCAAAATTAAGATAAGTAAGACTAAGAATAAAATGTATTAACAAAAAACAAAGGTTTTAAAAAAATCACAAAACCAATTCCTTAAATGATTTAGGCTAAATGTATTTTGTTAAAAACCATATTAAATAGTAAAATAAGTTGAGCTGTACGAACTTAAATTAAGTTATGCTAAAACTGTGTGAAGTTTGAAATTTCGCACCAATATTATACGGCTAAACGGTTGAGGAATTAAATAAATTTAGATAAAAAAATATTCGATCCAAATCAAAGTTGTAATCCGCTTAAGATCATATTTTGCTGTAAGGTTGCGATAACTGAGCTGTGCGATGTTTACGACTTC
>CAYMXD010000067.1:0-8514 GCA_964394095.1 uncultured Mesohalobacter sp.
GCGGGTGCAAATGTAATACTTATTTTCTTTTACACAATGAACTTTTTTTAAAAAAATAATATATTTTTAAAATAGTTATTTAGTGTACTGATTATCATACTTTTAAAATTTAAAAAAAATCGAACATTAATATATTTTGCTATATACAATAAAAATTTAATTTTGTCGACTATGATTGTTGAACAAAATATATTGAAAGACATGCATTTAGATGAGCTTAATGCAAAATATTCAAAACTTAGTTTAGATCAGAGGATTCAAGAGGTCTTTAAAGATTTTAAACATGATGAAATGCTGCTGACTTCTTCTTTTGCAGCTAACTCCTCCTTTTTACTTCATCTATACAGTAAAAATGCACCTATAAAACCTAAGGTTTATTTTATTGACACCTTTTACCACTTTGAAGAAACTCTTGAATACAAAAAAGAGCTGTCTAAAAAATATAACCTAGAAGTCTACAACATTATACCGGATTACGAAGAGCACTTTTATACAAGAGACAATGAATTATGGAAAAAAAATCCTGATCTTTGTTGCCACATAAATAAGGTAAGGCCTTTAGATAAAATTAAAAAACATTTTAAGCTATGGTCTTCTGGTTTGATGAGGTCGCAGAATAGCCATAGAAAAAACCTTCATATTTTTGAAGTAAAAGATGACTTATTGAGGTTCTATCCAATAATTGATGTAGATATAGAACAAAGAAATGAATATATAAAAAAACATAAATTAGATACTAATCCACTGGTCTACAAGGGGTATAACTCTATTGGCTGTAGCCATTGTACCAAAAAAGGAAGCCAGAGAGAGGGCAGATGGGTTGGTTTAGCCAAAACAGAATGTGGTTTACACATTTAGATTTAAAACATTATGCAACACCTTACAGTTAAAGAAATAATAGATCAAGGTCAAATTTCAAAAGAATACCATTTAAATGGTTGGGTCAGATCTTTTAGAAATAATAGATTTATTGCCCTAAACGATGGCTCCTGCTTAAGTAATCTGCAATGCGTTTTAAATCCCGATGATTTTGATAAAGAATTTATCGATAATATAAGTGTTGGATGTTCATTGAGTATTGATGGGTGCTTGGTAGAAAGTCAAGGTAGGGGACAGCGGGTTGAAATTAATATTGATAAAATAAATATATTAGGTTTAGCCAATTCAGATGAGGTTAGAAAAACAATTCTTTCTCCAAAACGCCATAGTTTAGAAAAACTTAGAGAGCAGGCACATCTCCGAGTAAGGACCAACACTTTTGGCGCCGTTATGCGTTTAAGGTCTAAACTATCTTTTGCTGTGCATGAATATTTTCAAAAGAAAAATTTTCAATACGTTACCACTCCTATTATAACAAACTCTGATGCAGAGGGTGCCGGAGAAACCTTTAGGGTTACAAATTTTGATTTAAAGTCTATCCCAACTTCAGACAATGGTGAAGTTGATTTTAAAAAGGATTTTTTTGGCAAACCCGCAAACCTTACTGTTAGCGGACAACTTGAAGCAGAAACTTACGCCTTAGGACTTGGCAAAGTCTATACTTTTGGCCCTACATTTAGGGCAGAAAATTCTAATACTACCAGGCATCTTTCAGAATTTTGGATGATAGAACCTGAGGTTGCGTTTTGTGATTTAGAAGGTAATATGGATTTAGCACAGGATTTTATTACTTATGTCATTAATTATGTGCTTGACAATTGCGAGGAAGATTTAAAATTTCTTGAAGAAAGACTATTAAAAGAAGAGGCTTCTTTACCTAAACAACAACGAAGCGAATTATCCTTGACAGATAAGCTGAAATTTGTAACTCAAAACCAATATAAACGAGTAAGTTATACTGAAGCAATAGAAATTTTAAAAAATTCAAAACCCAATAAGAAAAAGAAATTTGATTACATTATAGAGGAATGGGGTGCAGATTTACAGAGTGAACACGAACGCTTTCTCGTTGAAAAACACTTTAAGTGTCCAGTAATACTCTATGATTACCCCGCTAAAATAAAAGCGTTCTATATGCGCTTGAATGAAGATAATAAAACTGTTAGAGCTATGGACGTGTTATTTCCGGGGATTGGAGAAATAGTAGGTGGCTCGCAGCGGGAAGAACGTTTAGATGTTTTGGTTGATAAAATGAAAGCATTAGACATTAGCGAAGATGAATTATGGTGGTATATAGACACCAGAAGATTTGGCACTTGTGAACACAGTGGATTTGGCCTCGGGTTTGAAAGATTAGTTCAATTTGTTACTGGCATGTCCAATATCAGAGATGTTATACCTTACCCAAGAACACCAAAAAACTTAGACTTTTAAAAATAAAGTCTCTTAATTAACCTCAAAAGCATATTATTCAATATGCTTTTTTTGTATATTTATGGAATAATATAAATAAATGCTCAAGCAAAAACTAACACAAAAATTATCACAGAGGCTGTCTCCACAACAGATTCAACTCATGAAGTTAATTCAACTTCCTACACTGGCATTTGAGCAAAAAATAAGCCAGGAGCTGGAAGAAAATCCTGCCCTAGAAAGTGGAAAAGAACAAGATGAAAGCTATGATGAACAAGATAATGGCCAAGATGAGGAGCACGATATTATAGAAACTGAGTTTGACGTGGACGATTATTTAAGCGATGATGAAATTCCCAGTTATAAAACCTATTCTAACAATTACAGTCCAGATGATGATGACAACAAAGTACCTTATGCAGCCGGAAAGTCATTTTCTGAACACCTAAGGGCTCAGCTTCACACCTTTAGATTAGACAACGAGGAAGAACAAATTGCAGATTTTCTTATTGGCAGTATAGACGGAGCCGGATACATAAGAAGAAATATCGAAGACATTATAGACGATTTAGCTTTTACCCAAAGCCTGTATACTTCTAAAGAGAAAGTCCTAAAGGTTCTTAAGATTGTACAAAGACTTGAGCCCACCGGCATTGGGGCTCAAAACCTAAAAGAATGTCTTATTATTCAGCTTAAGAGAAAACCTCAAAAAAAATCTGTAGATCTTGCGCTTCAAATCCTCGAAAATGCTTTTGACATGTTTTCAAAAAAGCATTATGAGAAGCTTAAATCAAAATTTAAGTTATCTGATGAAGAACTAAAAATGGCGGTTGAAGAAATTGAACATCTTAATCCTAAGCCTGGAGCTTCATATAGTTCAAGGTCTCAGCCTGTAGATCAGATAACCCCAGACTTCACCATAAAGCTTAAGAATGGTGAGTTAGAATTAACCTTAAACTCCAGAAATGCCCCCCAAATGCACATTTCTAGAGATTATAGTAATATGTTGAAAAATTATAAGGACAATGCTATAAAAAGTAAGGAGCAAAAAAAAGCACTTCTGTTCGTTAAGCAAAAATTAGATTCAGCCAAATGGTTTATAGATGCTATTAAGCAAAGACAAAATACGCTGATTTCTACCATGAGTTGTATCATGGATATACAAAAAGAATACTTTCTTACTGGTGATGAAAGAAATCTTAAGCCTATGATACTGAAAGATGTTGCTGAAAAAATTAATATGGACATCAGTACTGTGTCAAGAGTTGCTAACAGTAAATACGTCGACACGCCTTATGGTATTATTTTGATTAAAGATTTTTTCTCAGAGTCGATGAAAAACGACGAGGGTGATGATGTGTCTACCAGAGAAATAAAAAATATACTTCAAAACATTGTTAAAAATGAGGACAAAAAAAAGCCCTACACAGATACTAAACTTGTTGATGCCTTAAAAGAAAAAGGCTATCCTATAGCTAGAAGAACTGTAGCGAAGTACAGAGAAGTATTGGGCATACCTGTGGCCAGATTACGAAAAGAAATATGATGAAATTGTTTCTTAAACTAGGCTCTTATATCTTTCATCCGCTTTGGTTACCTACATATGCTATGGTGTTTTATTTTTTTCATGTAAGTTTTATGTTTACATACGAAAATATGGCTGCAAAACTATTAGCAATAATGCTGCTTACCGTTTTTATACCAATATTCTTTTTAATTTTATTAAAACCTCTTAAGATAATTAACAGTTTCCATTTAGAAAATGTAAAAGAGAGAAGGATTCCGCTTTTACTCTTTACAACTATTAGTGCTGTTATTATAAACTACATTTTTGATCCTGTTCATTACAAGGTTCCATTTTACTTTTTTTCTGCAGTATTTTTTTGTGGGTTGATTTGCGTAGTTTTATCTTTTTTTAAATATAAAATCAGCTTACATGCCACGGGAATTTCGAGCTTAGTGACATTTGTAGTAGGTTTTAGTCTGCTTTACCATATCAACAACTTGTGGTTTATAAGTCTTTTGATTTTAGCTGTTGGATGGGTAATAAGTTCCAGATTAAGTATGAAAGCTCACCGTATTGATGAGCTTATATCTGGTCTAGTATTAGGAACAACATCACAAATATTATTTATGCAATATTGGTTTGCTTAATTTAACTACAGAATATAAAATACCAATCCTGCTTTTATTTCATTGATTTGCACAGCCTCATGGGTATCTTTAAGTTTAGCATCAAACAAGGGGTTTAAAGAATACTTAAAGAAGAAGTTGATTTTACTCTTCCCAAAAGCAAAATAAAAGGAAAGCCTGGTCCTGTCCAACTCATCTACGTCTGTTTGATTGACTTCATTTTGAAATTGCTCAAATCTAGATCTAAAATAGTATAGATACCCAATATTGAATCCTGAATAGATACGCCAAAAAGAAGATGTATCCCCTATACTAGATGTTCTCCATCTAAATTGGATAGGCATTTCTATAATATAAGTGCTAAACCTATTTGTAGTGTATTCAATATCGTTTGAGAGAATTTCAAAAATTGTTTCTCCATTATCTTCTTCACCAATAAATAAATTTTGTGAATAAGTATTTAAAGACAAACCCAAACCAATACCTATGCTTAAATTTCTTTTTTTATTGATAGGCATATCTCTGATATACCCAAAGTTGAATCCACCTGAAAATCCAGACTGATTCATATTTTGTGGTTTATCAATAAGAATGTTTATCCCCATGCCGATATAAAATTGATCTTCTCTGTAGGTACTATCAACTTTACTGAAGTGTTCATCAAGTAAATTGCCTTGTCCAAATGCAGCTTGAAATAAAAATAGAGCCAGTAAAGAAATGGTAAATTTCATAAAGGCAAATATATACATAAAAAAAGCACCTAATGTAGGTGCTTTTCATAATTAAAAAAATTCAATTTATATTATTCTAAGTTTTTAATTGCTTCACCCTTCTTAGTGATATAGGTGATTTTTAGAGCTTCGACTTCTCTTAATTCAGTTTTGATATCTGATACTAGACCCATGTTTGTTTCTTTATCTACTTTTAAACCAGCAATCATTGCTTGTCTAAGTTCGTCTCTGGTGTCTTGTCTTTCTTCAAAAACAAACTGTTTAATGTCTTTTATACTTGCATACTTATCATTAAGCTGTACTCGTGCTTCTGTACCTGCTACAGATTGATATCTCTCAGAAGGCTCACCGGCATATATATACATAATGAGATCTTTCTTCTCTAGTTTTTCAACTTGATCTGCATAAGGCAATCTGTTTTTTACTTTAATAGAGGTATCTCTCATTACAGTTACAACCATAAAGAAAAAGAGTAACATAAAAACTATATCGGGTAAAGAAGCAGTAGATATTGCGGGTATATCACCACTTTTTTGCTTTTTAAATTTAGACATATTATTCTAGTTTGTTTGTTAATTATTAACTTGATGTTCTCTTAGGTTCTGCTTCAGATAATTTCTGAGGATACATATCTTTAATGACCTTGATACGTTCTTTCAGCTTATCTTTATCTCCCGTAAATTTGTCACTTTTGAACATTTCTTCCATTTTAGTGAACTCTACACCATACATACGTTTCGCTTCTCTATTTCTTAACTCATTATAAGCTGCCACGAGTTCGTTTTGAACTGCAATGTAGTCGGAATATTTAGTAAGCCTATTATTTTGCAATGAAATTACTGCCTTAACTGGATTGTCTGAGGAAGCAGGATCCTTAGCCCCTCTACAATAATTACAAGCCTCATCACCCTTACCACCTCCATTATCTAAAAACTGAACGGCTGCTTGCTTAAGGTTTTTCAAGTCCATTGGCTGATCTTCCACCAATAAGTCACCATTAGAGTTTATTAATACTATAAAAATATTACGTTCCTTCAAAGGTGGGGGTGGTTCGTTTTCATCTTGAATCGGTGGCAATTTCCTGTTAATACCACTATCGGTCTCGATAGTAGTAGTCACGAGGAAAAATATAAGCAATAAGAATGCTATATCTGCCATTGATCCTGCGTTTACTTCTGGTGCGCTTCTTTTTGCCATAATATTAAGTTGTGATTGCCTTTTTTACAGTCGAAACAAACATTGCTACAACAGCAGCTAAGGCTAAAAGATAAAATGTATATAACCCTGCACCTATCCATTTCGCACCATTTAAAGACAAAGTTTCTGTATCACTTATTTCAAATCCTGTGCCAAAATCTCCAGCTAGTCCGAAATAGGATATTAAAATCACCACTGCAAATAGCCCAACTGAAATAAGCGTTTTCTTTATATTTCCTCTAAATACACCTACTAATGTAAATATCAGAACTAAAACAACAGTTATACCAAGCACGATGTAAGCTAAATATAAGTCAGGGCTTATCAGGCTATTCTGTAAATCGACTGAGTCCTTTATAAGGTCATCAGATTCTATCATAATTCTTACAAACAAAATAGCTGCAAGAACGCCGATAACTATTTTTACTATGTTTAAAATTTTAGTCATTTTTTATTTTTTATTGTTTTGAGCAACTAAGATATCAACTAAAGTAATAGAAGCATCTTCCATATCGTTTACAATACTGTCGATTTTTGCAACAATGTAGTTATAAAAAATCTGTAGAATAATCGCTACAATAAGACCAAATACTGTGGTTAACAATGCAACTTTAATACCACCGGCAACAAGAGACGGCTGCATATCTCCTGCGGCTTCAATTTTATCAAATGCTTTAATCATACCAATTACAGTACCCATGAAACCAAGCATTGGAGCTAATGCAATAAACAAAGAAACCCAGGAAACGTTTTTCTCAAGTTGTCCCATCTGAACACCACCGTATGCAACAATAGATTTTTCTGCGACATCAATACCTTCGTTAACACGGTCAAGCCCTTGGTAGTATATTGAAGCTACAGGTCCACTTGTATTTCTACAAACCTCTTTTGCAGCGTCTACTCCTCCACTTTCCAAAGCATCTTCAACTTTTTGAGCTAATTTTTTTGAATTTGTTGTAGAGGCATTTAAGAAAATTATTCTTTCAATTGCTATGGCTAGTCCTAGGATTAAACATAAAAGTACAATTCCCATAAAAGTTGGACCACCTTCAATAAATCTTTTCTTAAGTTCTTGGTGAAATCCTAAATCTTCTTCTTCTACGGCTTCCTCTGGCTCATCTGCCATAACCGGTTCAACTTCTTCTGCTTCTTCCTCCATTGGTTCTTCTTCTACAACGGTAGAATCTTGTTCCATACTGGCTTCTTCAGCTTCAGTATCGTCCTGTAGAAATGCAGGTAAGCTATTTAAACTTGTGTTCATTGTGTTAGCCTGTGTGATTGCAGTGCTAAAAACCATTAAACAGATGATGGTCAAAATTGAAAATAATCTTTTCATTGTTGTTTTCTTAGAGTTAATATTGAGTTTTGAAAATTTTGGATAAATATAGAAAAAATATACATCCCACAAAAAAAAATCGAAATTCCTTGCAATTTGATTTGTTTAAACCGGTATTAATACCATATATAATAGACTTACAATTTCCAAAAATTTGTCTACCTATTAATGTTTTTAAAATCAGCTAATCTCCTTCCCACATCACTTCCAATAGCTACCCCCATTCCTCCTAACCTTACTGCACAATGCATTCTGTTATTTAAATTCCTCAAAATAGGCTTCTTTGTTTCACCAACTCCTAATATTCCGGACCATCTGTGCTCTATCTCAAACTCTTGTTTATTTAATATGACATTATTTAATAAGTCTTCAAGTGCTTTTTGAATTTCGGGGGTAGTATGAAACTCGATTGTAGTTTCTTTGTCTTTACTTAAATGCCTGCCCCCGCCAAGTAAAATCCTATTTCCGACGTTTCTAAAATAATAATAACCTTCATTTATATGAAAGCTGCCTTTTAAAGCTAAGTTTTTAATGGGTTTTGTTATAATAACCTGATTTCTTGCCGGCTTCAATTCCGCATCAATTAGTTGTTTGGCAAAAGCATTGGTTGCAATAAAAACATGTCTTGCAGGAAATTCAAAATCTCTCAGTCTTACAGCTACAGACCCATTATTGACTTCAAAAGAGTTTACTTCTGTATTATTTAAAACCATTACACCTTTAGACTGTACTTTTTGAAGAAGTTTAAGCATCATCTCACCAACATTCAATTGACCTTCAAAAGGGTTTTCTATAATGTCCTGAAAAATGTTTTGAAAATTGAAC
>CAYMXD010000068.1:0-8509 GCA_964394095.1 uncultured Mesohalobacter sp.
CTGGCGTCCTAACCACTAGACGAACGGACCATTTATTATCAGTATTTCAATATCAAAGCTCAATTCCTCAAAGTTGGTTTTAAAAACCCTAGCTCTAGACTCATCGAGGCTAACCACTAGACGAACAGAGCATTCTCATATTTGCGGGTGCAAAAATACATTATTTTATGAATAGGGCAATATAAAATTGAAAATTTTAGTAAGCTTTAGCGTAAAGCACCCTTGCTACTGCGTCATTACCTGAATACACACAGGTTTTACCCTCAATATTTTCTGTACTAAGAATACATCTAATAGTTGCTTTAAGCTCTTTCTTTATGTTTTCTTCGGTTGTTGCAGACCCATCCCAATAGCAATCTATAAATCCTCCATTGTTGTTTATAATATTTTTGAATTCATCATAAGTATCTACTTTGTGTGTATTATTTTGAATGAAATCTGAGGCTTTTTGGTATAAATTTTTCTGAATATCTATGAGAGTATTTTTTACGGTATCTATCAAATTATCCTGGCTGACAAAAGATTTGGTGAGATTATCTCTTCTGGCCAGTTCTACGGTATTTTTTTCAAGATCTTTAGGGCCAATGCCAATTCTCAAAGGCACGCCTTTCATTTCATATTCAGCAAACTTCCAGCCGGGTTTGTGGGTGTCTCTGTTGTCAAACTTTACGCTGATGTTTTCATCCTCTAGTTTTTCGATAATTTCGTTTGCTTTTTCAGAAACCAGATTAAATTGCTCTTCGTTTCTGTAAATTGGAACAATTACAACTTTAAAGGGGGCGAGTTTTGGCGGAAGAACCAAGCCGTTATCATCACTGTGTGACATAATTAAAGCACCCATAAGGCGCGTAGAAACCCCCCAGCTGGTGGCCCATACGTAATCCAGTTTGCCTTCTTTGTTGGTGTATTTTACATCAAAAGCTTTGGCGAAGTTTTGTCCTAAAAAGTGAGATGTGCCAGCCTGAAGCGCTTTACCGTCTTGCATAAGTGCTTCAATACAGTAGGTTTCTACCGCGCCTGCAAATCTTTCGCTTTCAGATTTTACACCTTCAATGACGGGCATGGCCATAAAATCCTTTGCAAATTTTGCATAAATGCCATTTATGAGTTCAGCTTCTTCAATAGCCTCGTCTTTGGTGGCATGAGCAGTATGGCCTTCTTGCCATAAAAATTCAGATGTTCTAAGGAAAAGTCGGGTACGCATTTCCCAGCGCATCACATTTGCCCACTGATTGATTTTTATAGGCAAATCTCTATAAGATTGAATCCAATTTTTATAAGTATTCCAGATAATTGCTTCCGAGGTTGGTCTTATAACCAATTCCTCTTCCAATTTGGCATCGGGATCTACTATGAGTTTAGTGTTATCATTATCATCACTTTTTAACCTGTAATGCGTCACGACTGCACATTCTTTAGCAAAACCTTCAGCATTTTTTTCTTCAGCTTCAAAGAGGTGTTTGGGGACCAGCAAAGGAAAGTAGGCGTTTTCATGTCCAGTGGCTTTAAACATTTTATCCAATTCTCCTTGTATTTTCTCCCATATTGCATAGCCATAAGGCTTTATAACCATGCAACCTCTAACGGCAGAGTTTTCGGCTAGATCTGCTTTCACAACAAGCTCATTATACCATTTTGAATAGTTTTCAGAACGTTTTGTTAAGTGCTTCGACATATTTTGTTTTTTGGCATAGATGTTGTACCTATGTAGTAGTAATTAATTAAGGCACAAAACTAATTATTTTACTGATATAAACCTTTAAAACCACAAATTATGAAACCAGAATTTATTTTTTCCAAATCTGTAAGTTTATTTGCAGGATTATTGACGGTGGTTTTTGTATCTTCATGCGGTTCGTCTTATCAAAACGCGAGTGTTCAAAATGACGGCATTTACTCATCTGATGCCATAGCCAAAGAGAATACACCTCAAGACGATGCCGACACCAAAAGCAATAGTACTTATTATCAAAATTATTTTGATGAGCAAGATCAATTAATCTCACAGGCGCGTTCTCAAAATGAAGTTTTTACAGACATAGATGAGTATTCTTCTCAGGGGGAAAATGATGTGGCTGAAGAAGATATCATAATTGATGAAAGTGCTTCACAATACAGCAATTCTTATGGAGGTTGGGGAACTCAGCCAACTTCTGTATCCATAAATTATATAGATAATGGTTTCTGGGGTCCTAACTGGGGTTGGGGCGGTGGTTTCTACGGTCCCGGCTGGGGCTGGGGTGGAGGCTTCTACGGTCCGGGTTGGGGCTGGGGTGGAGGCTTTTACGGTCCCGGCTGGGGAGGTTTTTACGGACCAGCTTTTGGTTGGGGTGGAGGCTTTTATGGCCCAGGTTGGGGCTGGGGTGGTTTCTATGGCCCAGGTTATGCTTATAATAGTTTAGCATTTCATGGAAATTATAGAGCAAGGACCAGTAACTTAAACAGAGGAAGATCAAACTTAGCTTTAAACAACAATAGATCCAACCGAAGTCGCTTGAATGCTAATGCTAGAAATAGTAGAGTAGATGCCAATAGATCTAGAAGCAGCAGATATGCAAACGCCGATGGAAGAAGAATTAGGAATTCTAGTAACGTCAATGCTAGAGTACGCAGTAATCGCGCTAATGATAGATCTACAACCACGACCAGAAGAAGTAGATCCGGATATTCTAACCAAAGTATATACAGAAATTCCTCCAGAAATAATTCTGTAAGATCAAGAGGAAACAATAGAAGTTATACTCCAAGATCAACGACTACGAGGTCTCGTTCTACCAGAACGCGAAGCTCAAGCACAAGAAGTTCTAGTAGAGGAAGTAGTTCTAGATCTTCTGGGACTAGAAGCAGCGGTGGAAGAAGTAGCCGTGGTGGCGGAAGAGGATAAATAAATATATATGATAACTGTCTGGTAATTTATACAAATAAAAAGTAAATTCCAGACAGTTTTTTAATGCAAAATCTATGAAAAAGAAAATATTATCACTACTGTTTTTGCTGCCCGTATCGGTTTTATTTGCGCAAGATATTTCAGATGCTGTGAGGTTCTCAAGTCAGGATTTACTGGGGACTGCAAGATTTACAGCTATGGGCGGTGCATTTAGTTCTTTGGGTGGCGATATGTCTAGTTTAAAGCTAAACCCTGCAGGATCGTCTATATTTTTAAACAACCATGCTTCAGGAACACTTAATTTGAATTTAATAAATAATGATGTAGAATTTGGGAATAGGTTTGTAAATACCAATGAATCCGATTTCAATTTAAATCAAGCAGGAACAGTATTTGTGTTTACCTCAAATAATCCGGAAAAAACCGTGTCGAAGTATGCCTATGGGTTTTCCTATGACCAAATAGCCAATTATAATGATCAATACAGCGCTGTTGGGCGAAATAGTCAATCTATAGATCAGTTTTTTCTCGACAGTGCCAATGGTATTCCTCTCGATTTATTAGTGCCAAGGCAAGGCGAATCTATATCAGAATTATATACTTTCTTAGGAGAAACTGAAGGTGTTAGTGCTCAAAATGCATTATTAGGGTATCAGGCTTTTGTTTTTGATGCTGTAGATCCCGATAATCTCAATAATACTGAATATGTTTCAAATGTAAATGCGAATAACTTTCAGCAAAATTATTTTATCAGCGAATCAGGCTACAACGGGAAGTTTGCTTTTAATGCCAGTGTAGAGTTAAATAAGCGATTTTATTTTGGTATAAATCTCAATGCGCATTATCTCGAGTACAACAGATTTACTTCTTACAGAGAAACCAATACAAATTCTAATAGTGAAATTAATGAGATAAGATTTGATAACCGCTTAAGAACAAGATCTAGCGCATTTTCATTTCAGATAGGTTCTATTGCAAAAATCACAAACGAGCTTAGAGCTGCACTGTCTTATAGTTCGCCAATTTGGTATAATGTTACAGACGAAACAGACCAATTTTTACGAACCGATAGTAATGAGTTTGGTCCTTCATCTGTAAATCCAAACGTCATAAATATTTTTCCGGATTACAATTTTAGAACTGCTAGCAAATGGACAGCAGGCTTGTCTTATGTGTTCAAAAAAAACGGTTTGATAAGTATTGATTATAGTTTGCAAGATCACACCAATTCTAAATTTAGAACCAACGCCATTCAGTTTTTAAACACCGGTATAGAGCAGAATTTAACCACAGCAGCAAACTTAAATGTAGGAGGAGAATACGTCTATAAACAACTTCGGTTTAGAGGCGGGTATTTTTTACAGGAAACGCCTTACGAAGATGAGTCTATACAGGGCGATCTTTCTGGATTAAGTCTAGGTTTAGGCTATGATTTTGGTAATTTTAATTTAGATTTAGCTTATACTAGAGCAGTAATAGACAGAGAAGATGTTCTCTACGAGACAGATCTCCAGCAAACAGCCAGTGTAAATTCTATCATTTCTAATATTTTTCTAACGGTATCATTTGGGTTTTAATATTTGACGACATAACTCATACCATTTTAAATACTAAGCCGTTTATCTATTTATGAAATGGATAACATTTGTATTGTTTATATTTTTCGCAGGGTCTCTATCTGCTCAGGATTTGTATCTAAAGGTTAAAACCGAAACAACTGAAAAAGACAGCATCGCCAATACCTATGTTTCCAATACTACATTTAAGGATTTTAATAGTTTAGAAGAGTTTTTGAAAGATTTTTCTTTACAACTACAGTTTGAGGGGTATTTAAACTCAAGGGTGGGTAAACCTAAGCCAATCAATGATTCTGTGTTTGAGGTTAATGCTTATTTAAGACAACGATTCACTCTTGTAAAAATCAATAATATTTCTGATTATCCTGAAATTGAATCCGAATTTAATTCTTTAATTAAGGTACAAGATCTACCTAAAGTAATCGAAACTTTACTCAATAAGTTTTCTGAAGAAGGCAAACCATTTACTTCCGTAAAACTTGACCATATAGGGGTTGAAAAATCAGACACTATATCGGCCAACTTAAGAATAAAGCTTTCAAAAAGGAGAGTTTTAGATAAGATTGAGTTGCAAGGTTATGATAAGTTTCCGATGCCTTTTTTAAAAAACTACGCCAATATTAAAACTGGCATAACTTTCAACAGATCAAAATTGATTGAACAGTCAGAAAAATTGAATGCATTAGAGTTTGTAAATCAGACAAAAACCCCTCAAGTTCAATTTACTCAGGATTCTACAAAGTTATTTGTCTATTTAGAACGACGGCAGGCCAATAGTTTTGATGGGTTTATCGGCTTTAATAATTCAGATGAAAATGAATTTCAGCTCAATGGGAATATAGACTTAAAGTTGGTTAATAATTTTCACGGCGGCGAAGAAATCAATCTGAACTATAAAAATGATGGTAATGCCCAAGAGTGGTTTAATGCTAATCTGCGTTTACCTTACCTATTTAAAAGTAGATTTACCCTTGGGGCGGGTTTAGGCTTCTTTAAACAGGATTCTACTTTTTCTAATACCACACAACATCTAAAATTAGATTATCAAATTAGTCCTAATGTAAATTTAGGGCTTAATGCGGCTTTTGAAAATTCTTCAAATTTGTTAGATGATGACATTATAAGAGAAGACGTTCAAGATTTTAGTAAAAACAGATATGGGCTGTCTATAATATATGATAGACCCAAAAGATTTTCAAATTTATTTTTAAGCAATCAATACGTAAGTTTTAATGCCGGTTTGGGTAATAGGTTTACTGATGATCTTGAGGAAACCCAGCAATTTTTTGAAATAAGTGCTCGTCAGATTTTTAAAATTAATAAAAGGCAATACGTTTTTACGGGGGTAAATGCAGGTTATCTTGATTCTGACACCTACCTAAGTAATGAATTATATCGCTTTGGTGGCATTAATTCTATAAGAGGTTTTGTAGAGAATCGTTTTTTTGCAAACCTATACGGAACAATTCAAACTGAATATAGATATATCCTTGGGTCAAACTTATATCTACATAGTGTTTTAGATTATGGGTTTTACGAAAATGACATTGATAGATTCAGCGAAAACCTTTACGCTGTGGGTTTTGGTTTTGGATTAGAGACCAAAGCTGGGGTGTTAAGGTTGATTTTTGCCAACGGAGGCTCAGATTCTCAAAACATAGAATTTAGAAATACGCAAATACACCTCAAGTTTATTAGTATATTATAAACAAAAAAACCATATATTATCGAATTGATAAAAATTATAAAAAATTAGTATTTTATTTTCATAGTTAACATTAAATTTACAATTTAGCAACGGCTAATTCAAATAATATAAAATGAAAACAAAACAACTAATTCTAACGTTTTTTATGGCGTTATTTGTGCAAGTTATGTTTGCACAAGAAAAAACAGTAACCGGGACGGTGGTAGATGATAATGCATTACCGGTTCCTGGTGTAAATGTCTTTGTGAAAGGAACCTCACAAGGTACCCAAACAGATTTCGATGGAAATTACAGTTTGGAGGCCACATCAGACCAGACCTTGGTATTCTCCTACGTTGGGTTTAAGACAAAAGAAGTTGCAGTAGGCGATCAAACCACTATTGACGTTGCTTTAGTACCAGACATCGCTCAACTTGATGCCGTAGTTGTTACAGCTCAGGGTATTAAGAGAGAGAAAAAAGCTTTAGGTTATGCTGTAAGTACAGTAGAATCTAAAGATATTGAGCAAAGAACGGAAGGCGATATTGGTCGTGTACTTAGAGGTAAAGCTTCCGGTGTAAACATTACACAACAAAACGGTATTTCCGGGTCTGCGACTAATATTAACATTAGAGGCCAGATTTCCTTCAGTCAAAACAATCAGCCTTTATTTATTGTAGATGGGGTGCCTTTTAGTTCAGACACCAATCCATCCGGTGATTTCGTGGATGGTAACTCCGGTTCAAGTCGTTTTTTAGACTTAGACCCTAACTCCATTGAGAGTGTTAACGTTCTTAAAGGTTTTTCAGCGGCTACCATTTATGGAGAAGCTGGTAAAAACGGTGTTATTCTTATTACCACTAAGGCCGGATCTGCCGGAAATATTGCTAAAAAAACGGAAGTAACCGTAAACACCTCGGTGTTCTTTAATGAAATGGCTTCAATGCCGGATTACCAATACGAGTATGGTAACGGTTTCGATCAGGCATTCGGTTGGTTCTTTAGTAACTGGGGGCCTAGTTTTAATGAAGGTGGAACCGCAGGATGGGGTGGTCAGGCGGCTATTGATGAAAATGGCACCCTAGAGCATCCTTATAGTTCAGCTTCAGCGGCAACTGGGATTCCAGGAGCTTTTCCGGAATTTGATGGCGCCCGTTACGATTGGAAACCCTACCGAAGTGTAGAAAATTTCTTTAGAACCGGTACAGTCATCAATACCTCTGTTAATGTTAGAGGAAGTTCGGCAGATGGTAAAGTAGGTTATAACTTTAGTTATGGGCATTTAAAAGATGAAGGCTTTACACCGGGTAACGAAGTTGGTCGTAATAACTTCTCTATGGGTGGTAATGCAGAATTGAGTAATAATTTTACCATAAACGGTACGGCAAACTACAGTAGAACTAATTTTAAAACACCTCCTGTGGCTGCAAGTACAGGTAATGGTGCTTTTGGCTCAGGCTCTTCTCTTTTTGGTAATTTGTTTTTTACACCTATAAGTGTTGATTTGTTAGGTTTACCTTACCAAAATCCGCTTACAGGAGGCAGTGTTTACTACAGACAAGGTAATGATATTCAGAACCCGCTATGGACACTCAATAATGCTCAAAACCGACAGTTGACTAATCGTTTCTTTGGAAATTTAACCGCAAAATTCGATTTCAGTGATAACTTAAATTTAGTTTATAGATTGGGTTATGACTTTTATAACGAGAGAAATACAAATTATCAAAATAAAGGTGGTGTAGATTTACCGGCCAGAACGCTTAGTGGTGTATTAGATAGTTATGATAATAATAACATGATATGGGACCATAACTTTATCCTTAGTGGTGATTACGACCTTACTGAGGACATTGATGTGACCTTCAATGCTGGGGCAACGTCAAGATCTGAAACTTATGACAGACAAGGGGTTTCCAGTTCAGGACAAGGTGTATTTGGTGTTCTAAGACATTTTAATTATGAATTACAGGATGAAATTCAATTTACAACCTTCCAAAACATTGTAGGTCTATATGGTCAAGCAGAGTTTGGTTACAAAGACTTTCTTTTCGTGACCGTTAATGCCAGAAACGATTGGGCATCTAATATGCCTGAGGATACTAACTCTCTATTTTACAAAGGTGCATCTGCTGCATTTTTGCCTACTGCTGCTATAGAAGGTTTTAGGTCAGAAACGCTTAATTTCTTAAAAATTAGAGCCGGTTACGGTGAATCTGCAGGGTTTGCGCAAGGGTTTCCAAGCTCTGTAAACATCAACGCCAATGCTCAGGCATTTTTGAATAGTGGGGCAAATGTAGCCACAAATACAACCGATAATTTCTTGGCAAACCCCAATTTAAGACCAGCACTTTACTC
>CAYMXD010000069.1:0-8442 GCA_964394095.1 uncultured Mesohalobacter sp.
TATAAACTATAAACTTTAAACATTAAACTTTAAACTCATAAACTCATAACCCCAAAAACTCAATCATGATGATAAGGTAAATTGTTCAAAATAGCAAAGGCCCGGTAGGTTTGTTCTACAAATAGCAACCTGATCATTTCGTGGGTAAAAGTCATTGCAGACAATGAAATTTTTTGATTAGCGCGTTGATATATGTCGTCCGAAAAGCCGTAAGGACCACCAATAACAAAGCATAGTGTTTTGGTACTGGCATTCATTTTGTTCTGGTAGAATGTTGCAAAGCCTCTGGATGTTAGAGATTTGCCTTTTTCATCCAGTAGTACAACCCAGTCTGAGGTATTCAAATGTTTAAGTAAAAGTTTGGCTTCTTTTTCTTTTTGTTTGGTTTCAGAAAGGTTCTTGGTGTTTTTGATATCAGGAATACTCCGTATTTCAAAGTTTACAAAATGTGAAATACGTTTTTGGTAGTGTTTTATCAAACGATCTAGTTCACCCTGTTTGGTCTGTCCTATTTGTATTAACCTGATCTTCAAATCTTAATATTTCAATTGTATAATACAAATGTAAGAATACAAAAAACTAAGATATATCATATTTCATATAATTTACTTTAAATTTATTTTACAATTAAGATTAATTTTAAATCTAAGTTAGACCTTTGCAAAAATCAATTTGATTTAAATTTTTAATCATACTTATTTTATGAATAAAGGAATTTATATTGCCACAAGTGAACCCGACAGTGGTAAATCGATCGTTGCATTAGGCTTGATGCGAATGTTATTAAGTAAGATGCCTAAAGTGGGATATTTTAGACCAATAATTGATTTTAACTCTGAAGGCAAAAAAGATAACCACATCAATACGATGTTAACTCATTTTAATCTCGATATAGACTATGAAGAGGCTTATGCGTTCACCAGACCGGAGTTTATAAAAAAACTCAATGCCGATAAAGATGGTGAGATTTTAGATACCATTATAGAAAAGTATAAAGCGCTTGAAGATCGTCACGATTTTATGTTGGTGGAAGGTACTGATTTTTCCGGAGAAGGTCTTGCGGTAGAGTTGGATGCTAATATTTTAATAGCAAAAAATTTAGGTATTCCTACAGTCATAGTATCGAGTGGTATAGGTAAAAGTCTTGACGAATTTATAAATGGCCTTCATTTAGCCTTTGACTCTTTTGACGAAAAAGGCGTTAGGGTGTCTGCTGTCATTGCTAATAAGGTGCAGGAAAAGAATGTTGATTTGATTATTCAAAACATACAAAACTACTTACCTCGGGACGTTGTTGTAAATGCAATACCACTTATCTCAAAACTAGGTAATCTTACCATAAGTGAAATTTCAAAAGCTATAAACGCTAAAGTTTTGTTTGGTCATGACCTTTTAAATAACCAGACCAGCAGTTTTAAAGTTGGAGCCATGCAGCTTAAAAACTACCTCAATTATATGGAGCAGGACTGTTTGATCATCACTCCCGGTGACCGTTCAGATATTATTTTAGGCGCTTTACAAGCCAATATTTCCAGTAATTACCCGAGTATATCGGGAATAGTACTAACCGGAGGACTTGTTCCAGAACCTAATATTGCCAAACTTATAGACGGACTTCAATACCTGGCTCCTATAATTTCTGTGAAGCAAGGCACTTTTGAAGTGGCTAACAAAATAGGAGCGATGCGCTCTCATATGTATGCCGATAACGAAGAAAAAATACTTTTGGCGATTAACTCATTTGAGAAATATTGTAATGTGGAAAACCTTTCAGATCAACTCATTACATATAGAAATGATGCGACCACACCCAGGATGTTTCAGTACAATTTATTGAAAAGAGCAAAACATCATCGTAAACACATTGTTTTACCTGAAGGTGAGGATGATCGTATTTTAGTTGCAGCTTCCAGACTTGCAATCATGGATTTTGTAGATCTTACTATTCTTGGTCCAGAGGAAAAAATCATAAATGCGTGTGGTAGACTTGGTTTAAGTACAGATTTTGATAAAGTGAATATTATCGATCCTCTAGAATCGGAGTACACTAAAGAGTTTGCCAAAACTTTATATGAGCTGAGAAAGCACAAAGGCCTTACTATTGATGTCGCCTTAGACCTTATTCAGGATGTATCTTACTTTGGAACTATGATGGTATACAAAGGTTTAGCAGACGGGATGGTTTCCGGAGCAATGCACACGACGCAGCATACCATTAAACCTGCTTTACAGTTTGTAAAAACGAAACCTGATGTATCTGTGGTATCTTCAGTGTTTTTTATGTGCCTCGAAACCCGGGTAGTGGTGTTTGGCGATTGCGCGATAAACCCCAATCCCAATGCAGAGCAACTGGCTGAAATTGCCATATCTTCAGCAGAATCTAGTGCTGCTTTTGGTATAGAGCCAAGAGTGGCGATGCTCTCATATTCGTCTGGTACTTCAGGAAAGGGCGAATATGTGGATAAAGTTAGACAAGCTACTGAAATTGTGAAGGCTAAACGGCCTGAATTAAATATTGAAGGCCCTATTCAATACGATGCTGCTGTTGATATGGCAGTGGGGCAAAGTAAACTTCCAGGCTCAAAAGTTGCCGGACAGGCTACGGTCTTAATTTTTCCTGACCTTAATACCGGTAACAACACTTATAAAGCTGTACAAAGAGAAACAGGCGCTGTTGCCATCGGTCCAATGTTGCAAGGTCTTAATAAACCGGTTAATGATTTAAGTCGGGGTTGTACTATAGATGATATTTTTAATACGGTGGTAATCACTGCTATTCAAGCTCAAGGTTTATAATTATGAATATACTCGTCATAAATTCCGGAAGTTCGTCCATAAAATACCAATTAATTAAAATGCCCCAAGCAGAAGTTAAGGCTAGTGGTTTAATTGAACGGATTGGTACTGAAAATGCAAAAATCTCTTATAAAAAAGGAGATTATAAATCTGAGAAAAATATTGCAATATCCAGTCATGAAGAGGGATTATCTCAAATGAATGCATTATTGATGGATAATCAACACGGTGTGATTTCCAACAAAAATGATATCGAAGTAGTAGGCCATAGGGTTGTACACGGGGGTAAATCTTTTTCTAAAACCGTTGAAATTTCAGATGAAGTTAAGTCCAAAATTCAAAGCCTTTCAGCATTGGCACCATTGCATAACCCAAATAATTTAAAAGGAATTGAAGTTTCAGAACAGATTTTTGCTAAAGCTAAACAGGTTGCGGTATTCGATACTGCTTTTTTTCAGTCTATTCCGCAAAAAGCGCACCAGTATGCCATTCCGAAGTCATTTTATGAAGATCACGACATTCGTGCTTACGGTTTTCATGGCACCAGCCATAAATATGTGAGTCAAAAAGCTATAGACTATTTAAACTCTAAAGACTTAGCGTCAAAACATTTGATTAGTATTCATTTGGGAAATGGTTGTAGTATGACGGCCTTAAAAGATGGTGTTGCTATTGATCATTCTCTAGGTTTTGGTCCTGCAAATGGTTTGATTATGGGGACTCGAGCCGGAGATATTGACCAATCTGTGATTTTTCACCTTATGGACAAATTTGGTTATACCGCAGATAAAGTCAACGAGATATTACTCAAACAAAGTGGTATGTTGGGTTTAACGGCACTCAACGATTTAAGAGATATTCAGGATAGGGCAGAGGCTGGTGACAAAGATTGCCAATTGGCTTTAGAAATGAAGGCTTACCGCATTAAAAAATATATTGGTTCTTATGCCGCAGCACTCAATGGTCTGGATGCTTTGATATTCACGGCAGGAATAGGAGAGAATAGTGCAGTTGTAAGAGAAAAAGTTTGTAAAGACATGGACTTTTTAGGCATTAACTTAGACGCCTCAAAAAACGAACACTTACAAGATGGCATTAATGATATAAGCACTTCTGATTCTAAAGCTAGAACCTTAGTTATCCCAACCAATGAAGAGCTTGAAATTGCTCAACAGGCTTATAATCTAATACCTTAAATTGAAATTGAACTAGATTTCAATCAATCCGCAGATGTCTTTTGATAAGATTTATATAAAATTCAATTAACTTTGCGAGACAATTATAACCCATGATTAGTACAGCACAATTTCAGCATGAAATTAATTTAATAATAGTCAATGCCTTAAGAGAAGATGTTGGTGATGGCGATTATTCATCATTAGCTTGTATACCCCAAAATGCCAAAGGTTCAGCAGTCTTATTGGTAAAAGACAGCGGTGTTTTGGCAGGTGTTGAATTTGCTATTCGGGTGTTCCATGCCGTAGATTCTGAGTTAACACTTGAAATTTTCAAAAATGATGGAGACATTGTGTTTGAAGGTGATATTGCATTCAAGGTTTCAGGTTCCAGTCAATCTATCCTTAAAGCTGAACGACTTGTGCTTAATGCTATGCAGCGGATGAGTGCAATAGCATCTAAGACAAAAGCATTTGTGAACCTTTTGAAAGGCACAAAAACTAAAATACTCGACACTAGAAAAACAACACCGGGGATAAGAGCCTTAGAAAAATGGGCAGTACATATCGCCGGAGGAACAAATCATCGTTTTGGTTTGTACGATATGATTATGCTGAAAGATAACCACATAGATTATGCAGGTGGTATTTCTAAAGCTATCCAAAAAACAAATGCATACCTTAAAGAAAAGGATCTGGATATCAAGATAATTGTTGAAGCCAGAAATATCGCTGAAGTAAAGGAGATTCTAAAAGAGAAAAACGTGTATCGTATTTTGCTTGACAATTTTAATTATAAAGACACTAAAGAGGCGGTTGATTTAATTGGCGATGCATGTTTTACAGAATCCAGTGGCGGTATCACTCTGAATACCGCTAAATCTTATGCCGACTGTGGTGTAGATTTTATATCTTGTGGAGCCTTAACCCATTCGGTGTACAATATGGACATGAGCTTAAAAGCAATCTAATATGGCAGATGATCTTGAAGATAAAATATTAGAAACGCCTGTAATTAGTGATATTGCTAAAAAATGCAAAACCATCAAATTACCTAAACTAGAAGGACTCACATTATATGATTTATTTAAAATCTATGGGTTTGGAATTATTAAAGGAACCTTTTCAACCCGAGCCAGTTCAATAGCCTTTAGTTTTTTTATGGCTATTTTTCCATTTTTGCTTTTTATTTTAAATTTAATTCCATTTTTAAGTTTTATAGATAATTTTCAGAATGAAGTTCTGGGGTTTTTAGAGGATTTACTACCTGAACAAGCTGCTACTTTCTTTGAAGAGATATTTATAGATATTGCCAATAATCCTAAAGCGGGGCTGCTTTCTTTTGTGTTTATTTTATCCATTTTTTTAACGGCTAACGGTGTCAATGCCATATTTACAAGCTTTGAATTTTCTTACCATACTAAAATAAACCGAACCTTAATAAGACAATATATGGTTGCTGTTGGTGTTGCCTTTATCATAGCTATATTATTGCTTCTATCTGTGTCTGTCACCATATATTTCACCTATCTTATAGAGGAATTAAAAGATATGGGCTTAGTAGGTGATGCTATTTTATGGGCTCAAATAGGCAGGTATGTTATACTTTTAATAATGTTGTTCATAGGAATATCAATATTGTATTACTTTGGAACAAAGGAGGCCAAAAAATCCAAATTTTTTTCTGTAGGTTCGGTATTTACGACGCTCCTGATCATTATAACCACCTATCTGTTTTCATTTTATATTGAAAATTTTTCATCCTACAATAAACTATACGGGTCTATTGGAGCGCTTTTGGTGCTCATGATTTATATATGGATTAACTCTAATATTTTCTTATTAGGCTTTGAACTTAATGCCAGTATACAGAAATTGCGCAAACGAAATAAAAACTAAGATGATGAAGTATTTGATGATTGTATTGCTAAGTGTTCAGTTTGCATATGCCCAAAATGTTGAAGGATTCTGGAAAACCATAGATGAGGATGGTATAGCGAAATCTATTGTGAAAGTTTACAAAACTGAAGAAGCTAAGATTGAAGGGAAAGTATATAAAATTTTGAAAGCATCTGAAAGAGATAAATTATGCACTGCTTGTAAAGGAAACATGAAAAATGAACCTGTTGAAGGGCTAGTTATTATGAAAGACCTAAGGTCTAATGGTGAAAAATACGAAGACGGACAAATCACTGACCCTGAAAATGGAAAAACTTATGACTGCAAAATATGGCTGGATGAAGATGATAAAGATATATTGCACGTGAGAGGCTATATATCCTTTTTTTACAGAACACAGGATTGGAAAAGGGTAGAAGAGGGGGAGTTTTGATTTACGATTTACGATTACAAACTTATAGTCACATTGCATCATAACCCCTTAAACATTAAACATTAAACATTAAACTTTCCAACTTTCCAACTCCTATGCTAGACATTATTTACGAAGACAATCATTTGATAGCGGTGAATAAACCCGTAGGAGTTTTGGTTCAAGGGGATTCTACTGGAGATGAACCTCTGAGTGAAAAAGTAAAAAGTTATATTAAACACAAATACAATAAACCAGGCAACGTTTACCTTGGCGTTGTTCATCGTTTAGACCGACCAACCAGTGGAGCCATAGTCTTTGCTAAAACATCTAAAGCTTTATCTCGATTGAATAAGCAATTTAGTCAAAGAAAAACTGAAAAAACTTACTGGGCATTGGTTTCTAATAAACCTGAAAAACAGGAGGCAAGACTGGAACATTTTTTGAAACGAAATACAAAGCAAAATAAATCTTACGCCTACATCAAAGAAATTCCTAATTCTAAAAAAGCAATTTTAAATTATAAACTTATAAAAGAGCTCAAGAATTATTATTTGCTGGAAATTAATTTAGAAACGGGTCGTCATCATCAAATCAGATCTCAATTGTCTTTTATTGGTTGTCCCATAAAAGGCGATTTAAAGTACGGTGCCAAACGTAGCAATTCAGATGGTGGGATTCATCTGCACGCCAGAAAATTATGTATTGAACATCCGGTTAAAAAAACTGAGCTTTGTTTTGAAGCAAATCTTCCTAAAGATAATCTGTGGCAGGCTTGTCTGTGATACAAAATATTTTTTCCTGGATCAATCGGTGTGATCTTCAAAGATGAATTATTCAAGTATCACGGTTTTACTATATATGTATTAAAGAAGTTTGCAAGCCAATTTAAATCATCTAATAAATAAGCTTGATTTTCATCATCAAAACCTAAAATAAGATGGCTATTTTCTGTTTTGTCTATTAAGTATAATTTACCTTCATAAAATTCATCTGTTATCATTTCAATTTTGAATTGGAAATCTAGAATGTTATTTTTATTGAATACTAAATTATTATCTGGTTTTTGGATTTGTATTTTATTATTCTTTAGAATTTTTAAATCTGAATTCGATCTTTTTTTGGATTTAAATCTTGAAAAGTTAAAGGCAGACATAAATAGGAGAACCACAATTCCTGCAATTATTTTAACCTTATGGCTTGAAACCAAAATAGACTGTTCACTAAAAAAGATTAATAAAACTAGTCCTAAAGCAGAGATGAGAGGAAAAATAATAAGGCCAATTATTAATATGTAATCAGTTTTTGATTGACCAATTACAATCTCATCATTATTGCTTATATAATTTATTTTTAATCGTTTTAGCTTTTGCTCAAGTATGGCTAATTCTTTATTCATCTATAAACCCAATTCATCTTCAACTTGAGTAATCTTTTGTTCAAGTTTTTCGCTAAGCTTCTCAAAGTTTTCTTTCTTTTCTAAAATTTCATTAACACTAATATAAAACTTAATTTTTGGTTCAGTTCCGCTCGGTCTTGCTGCCACTTTAGTGCCGTTTTCAGTGTAATATATTAAAACATTTGATTTTGGTATTGAGATATCTGTGGTCTCATGATTTTGAAGATTTTTAGCTTTTGAAGTCTGGTAATCTTCAACCAAGACTACTTTTTCACCACAAATTGTTTCCAAAGGCCGATCTCTTAAGTCTTTCATCTTCTGTTTAATGAGTTTTTGACCCTCAATACCTTTCTTGACTAATGAAATTAACTTCTCTTTGTAGTAACCGTGTTTGGCGTAAAGTTCAATAAGCTTTTCAAAAACGGAAGAATTTTCAGCTTTGAGTTTAGCGGCTATTTCACACATCAACAGGGTAGAGGTCACGGCGTCTTTATCCCTTACAAAATCGCCAACCATATACCCGAAACTTTCTTCACCACCACCAATAAAATGCTTATCGGGGAATCTTTTAATCAAATCTGCAATCCATTTAAAACCGGTAAGCGTTTCCATAAACTCAACGCCATAATCTTCGGTCATGACTCGCATCATAGGTGTAGACACTATCGTTGAGGCCACAAATTCGTTACCTTTCAATTTATGCTTATACTGCTCTAGTAAAAACCAAGTCATCAGTACCATGGTTTGATTTCCATTGAGGA
>CAYMXD010000070.1:0-8290 GCA_964394095.1 uncultured Mesohalobacter sp.
AATGGGTCGCATAATTTGGTTTAGATATTTTTATAGCTTTCAAATACTTTTACCATTTAAAAAACATCTATGAGATTAAAAGTTGAAAATAGGGGGAATCATGCGGTTAAGCATATTATATTATTATAAATCAACACCTTAATATCACTTCGAGCCTGCCTCGCCGGCAAAGGCAGGTGTCCCGACGGTTACTGTTGGGATGTATCGAGAAGTTGTAAGTTGTAGTTTTAATTAGGTCTCGATAGTTCTGCTGAGCGCCGTCGAAGTGCATTTTTTTCTTCTTATCAGTCGAAAAAAACACTCGACCTGACAGTAACACATTGATATTGAAATATATAAACATAAAATTTATTAGCTCCGAAACTTCAGTAAATTATACTAAAGATTAAAAGCAGATTGGACTTTATCGACAATGGTTTGGGCCAGTTTTGCTTTGCTTTCAACAGTCCAGCCGGCAATGTGTGGTGAAAGTATAACGTTGTTCATATCAATTAATTTTCTAAAAGCCCCGGGCATTTCCGTTTCCTCTGAAAATAAATTTTCAAATGAACTCTTTTCATATTCCAAAACATCAAGTCCGGCACCTTTTACTTTTCCGCTTTCAATGGCATTGACTAAATCGACTGTCTTTACAACTTTACCTCTCGAAGTATTGATGAGCCAAATATGATGTTTAAATCGAGATAAAAATTCAGCATTTACCATGCCCAAAGTTTTGTCTGTTAAAGGGACATGAAGACTAAGGATTTCAGTGCGTTTTAAAAACTCCTCAAGGCTAACCTGATTGGCAAACTCGTCACCTATATTGTCTTTGATGTCGTAACAAATGACTTCGCAGCCAAAACCCTGCAGGCGTTTTGCAAAAGCTTTTCCCATATAACCATAGCCAAGGATTCCTACAGTCTTGCCCATGATTTCTTCACCGCGATTTTCTTCTCTAAGCCAGACCCCGCTTTTGACTTCGTTATGGGCAATAAACAAGCGGTTAGTGAGATTTAGCAGTAATCCCAAGGCGTGTTCTGCTACGGCATCTCTATTGCCTTCCGGCGCATTGAATAATTGAATACCCTGCTGTTTTGCGAAATCGAGATCTATATTTTCCAGACCTGCACCAACGCGCCCTATGAATTTTAAGTTTTTAGCTTTTTTTAGGAAAGCGGCATCAACCGGAAATCTGCTGCGGATGACTAAGCCCTCGTAAAGGTGAATTTTAGCTTCCACCTCAGCTTTTGAAGAGGTGTAATCTTCATGATTTACAAGACCAAAAACTCTAAGTTGTTCAATCAATAATGGGTGATTTTCATCTAGGTGGAGAATGGTCATAAATGTTCAAAATAAGGTTTTAATATTTCTGTAGAAAGTCTGGCAGGTCTTTGTGTGCTTAACCTCACAAAACACCAGGTGGCTTCAGAATCAAAAATCAGTTTGCCTGATTTGAGGTCTGTTATACTTGTTTTTCGAGTCGACCTGGCCGTAGAAAAATCCTTTATCCAGGTTTTAATCAATAAGTCATCATTAAGTTTTGCCTGACCTTTGTAGTTTACTTCATGTCTTAATATCATCCAGCCAAACTGATTTCGAACTTCTTCAGGCGTCAAGCTATTCCAATGCTCTTTAGAAATTGCTAAAGCCCATTTGATGTATTCTAAGTTGTTAACATGGTTAAAATGATCAATCACGTCCGGTTCAACTTTAATCTGTTTAGTAAATGGAATTGGCTTGTGCATGAGACCGTTTTTCAGAATCCTAAGATATATTTAGCAATACCAAAGAAAATAAGCAATCCAAAAATATCGTTGCTTGTGGTGATAAACGGTCCTGTGGCAAGCGCAGGATCAATTTTATAGCGGTCTAACATGATAGGTACAAATGTCCCGATGAGTGAAGCGATAATAATTACTGAAATTAATGCCAGCGAAATGGTAAAAGCGACCAGGTAATCTCTGCCCAACAAAAAATGAGCACCTAGGAAAAGCAAAATTGCCAGTAAGATGCCGTTTAGAATATTAAGTCCAACCTCTTTTAGCAAACGTTTCCAAATGGAACCCGATAAAGTGCCTTTGGCGATACTCTGCACAATAATAGCGGAAGATTGTACCCCAACATTTCCTGCCATGGCGGCGATAAGGGGTGTAAAGAAAAACAAATAGCCGTAATTGGTAAGTGCGCTTTCAAACTGACCGGCGACAGTTACCGCAACAAAGCCTCCAAAAAGGGCTAAAATCAGCCAGGGTAATCGAGCTCGGGTGAGTTGCCAGATGGTATCGCTGGCATCTACATCTTCAGAAATACCTGCTGCCATTTGGTAGTCTTTATCGGCTTCATCTCGTATAAAATCTAAGATATCATCAACCGTAATTCTCCCCACGAGTCGTCCTATTTCGTCTACAACCGGAATGGCCTCCAAGTCGTATTTTTGCATGATTCTCGCCACTTCTTCAGCAGGGGTATGCACGTCGACATAATCTACATTTTCAATATAAACATCAGCAATATTGGCGTTGCTTGGTGCAGTAATTAAATCTTTTAAAGACAGTCTGCCTTTAAGTTTCCCTCTGTTATCGATGACATAAATGGAATGCACCCGAGTGACATTTTCAGCCTGTGCTCGCATCTCTTCCATGCAACCGGTTATACTCCAATTTTCGTTCACCTTTATGAGCTCTTTAGCCATAAGACCACCGGCAGAATTTTCATCATACCTCATCAACTCAACAATATCCTGAGCGTGATTTCGGTCTTTTAAGTTTTTAAGAACTTCATTTTTTAAGTCTATGGATAAATTGAGGATGATATCGGTAGCATCATCTGTATCCATTTCTTCTATCTCGTCTGCAATTTCCTTAGGTGTAAGATTTTCAAGCAGCTTTTCTCGATCATCCTCTTCAATCTCCATTAAAATCTCAGCAGTTTTTTCACTGTCTAAAAGTTTAATGACATAAGTGGCCTCATCTAGGCTAAGTTCATCTAAAATTTCAGCAATATCGGCGTGGTGCATGTCACCCAAATGCGATAGTAATTCCTGATTGTCTTCTTGTTCAATCAGGTATTCTATTTTTTCAATGAAAGCTTTAGAAATTTCAAACTGCATCTTGAGCTATTTTTTGGGTCAATTTAATGAATTCTTTATAATCTAAGCGTTCCGGCCTTAAGTTAAAAACAGCATCTGCTTTTAATTCATCACTTAAATTGAAGGTTTTTAAACTGTTCCTAAGTGTTTTACGCCGTTGTTGAAATGCTGTTTTAACGACTTTAAAAAACAATTGTTCATCGCAGTCTAATTTATAATTTTCTCTTCTCGATAATTTAATAACACCACTATCTACTTTTGGCGGTGGATTGAAAACATTTGGTTTTACGGTAAACAGGTATTCTGTTTTAAAAAACGCCTGGGTAAGCACCGATAATATGCCATAAGTTTTGTTGCCGCTCTCAGCACAAATACGTTTGGCCACCTCTTTTTGAAACATGCCGGCAAATTCCGGGACGTATGCTCTGAGTTCTATGGTTTTAAACAAAATTTGACTTGAAATATTATAAGGAAAATTGCCAATAATCCCGAAATTATATGAATTAATCAGTGTAATTACATTTGCTTTTAAAAAATCCTGATCTAAAATCTTTAGGTTTGTATGGTCGTTTAAGGGGTTTTTATAGTATTCTTCCAGATAGGCAATAGATTCCCGGTCTATTTCGAAGGCATAAACATCAACAGGTTTTTGCAAGAGATACTTCGTAAGCATTCCTGTACCGGGACCAATTTCAACCAATGTATCAAAACAAGAATAATCTAAAGCCTCAGCAATGTTTTGAGCGATGCTTTCATCTTTTAAGAAATGTTGACCAAAGTACTTTTTAGGACGAACCCCATGCTTTTCTTTATTGAAATGATGCTTTGCATTCGCCATATCTAAAATATTTTGACTAAAAGTCTATGCTAAATTCCGGTAGGCTATCTTCTTCGTCTTTATTTACTTTTTCATCATCACATTCCACCTGAATACTCAACTTTTCCGGTTTTTCAAATTCATCTCTGGAGACTTCAAAACTGTCGTCGTTATAAACGTCTTTCATATACATTCCCCAAATTGGTAATGCCATAGTTGCCCCTTGGCCGTACCTAATACCGGGAAACCTCACCGAGCGATCTTCGCCGCCAACCCAAACGCCAGTGGCTAAATCGGGTACCATACCGATAAACCAACCGTCGCTTTGGTTTTGAGTTGTTCCTGTTTTCCCTGCTATAGGAATGCTATCGTTAAAATTGTAGGGATAACCCGTAACTGCTCGTTTGTAAAATGAATTATTAACCGCCCATTCACCACGTAATCTAGCACCGGAACCATATTTTGTGACCCCTTCTAGTAATTTTATGGTGACATAGGCCGTTTCGCGGCTTAATACATCAGCGCTTTTAGGTTTATGTTGGTAAAGCAATGTTCCATTTTTATCTTCAATACGGTTAACATAGTAGGGCTCTACATGAACGCCCTTGTTGGCAAAGGTACTATAAGCAGACACCATTTCATAAACACTCAAATCTGGCGTACCCAAAGCTATTGACGGGTAGGGTTCGATATTTTTGGTGTCTACACCTAGCTTTTCTACAAAATCTATGACGGGCTGTGGACCTATTCTATCAATCACACGTGCAGTAATGGTATTGACAGATTTGGCCAAGGCTTCCTTTAGGGTTAGTAATTTACCATCGGTATCGCCTGAATTTTTTGGCGTCCAATCTTCATTCATTCCAAATTTTCCCTTCGGAATGGTAAACATAGTGTTTGGCAACTCGTAACAGGGCGATATATGCAATTGATCGATTGCTGTCGCATAAACAAAAGGCTTGAAGGTAGAGCCAACCTGTCTTTTGGCCTGCTTAACGTGTTCATATTTAAAATTTTCAAAATCTATACCGCCAACCCAGGCTTTAATTTTTCCTGTTTGAGGCCGCATAGACATCATCCCTGCATTGAGGTAAGATTTATGGTAATAAATAGAGTCTCTAGGCGTCATGATTGTATCTATCTTCCCCTTCCAACTAAAAATACGCATTGCTGTGGGCTTATCAAATGATGCTAAAATAGAATCTGTTGAGATACCTTTGGCTATCATCTCCTTATATCGAGACGAATTTCTGATAGATTGGTTTATGATTCTGTCTATTTCCTCTTGATCTAATCCTCTAAATGGAGCAGTTCTATTATTTTTATTTTGTTTGAAAAATTCACGTTGTAAATTAGTCATGTGACTTTTTACAGCATTTTCTGCATAAGCCTGAGCCTTAGAATCTAAAGTCGTATAGATTTTGAGTCCGTCGCTGTAGAGGTTATAATATTCACCGTCGTCTTTGGGGTTTTCTTTAATCCAATTGTTCATGAATTTTTTTAGCTCTGTTCTAAAATAGGTGGCCTGACCATCATTTTGATATTCCGGTGTGTAATTTATAGCCAAGGGTAAAGCCTGTAAAGAATCTTTTACCTCTTCGCTGATATACTCGTTTCTGGCCATCTGTACAAACACCTGATTTCGTCTTTGAAGCGAATTGTCTTTAAACCTTTCCCTATAAGGATTGTAGAGTACAGGATTTTTAAACATGGCTACTAATGTAGCAGATTCTTCAATAGTGAGGTCTTGAGGTTCTTTGCCAAAGTAAATTCTGGCGGCAGAACGAATGCCAACGGCACCACGGGTAAAATCAAAAATATTGAAATACATCGCAATGATTTCATTTTTGGTGTACTGTTTCTCTAAACGAATCGCAATCACCCATTCTTTTACTTTTTGGGTGAGCCTGTTTATTAATCCGGTTTGATTAAGGTCTGTAAAAAGTTGTTTGGCCAGTTGCTGAGTAATGGTACTCGCCCCGCCTCTTTCTCCAAGATAAACAAGAGCTCTTAATGTCCCTCTGCCGTCTATACCGGAGTGAGAGTAATGCCTTTCGTCTTCGGTGGCTACAAGGGCGTTGACCAAGTGATCGGGTAACTGGTCGAATGCAACCGGAGTTCGGTTTTGTTTAAAATACTTCCCTAAAGTAACACTGTCTTCTGAAATGATTTCGGTAGCCAGGTTGGTTTGTGGATTTTCAAGTTGTTCAAAACTTGGCATTTTACCAAAAACTCCTAAACCTGCGAGTAAAAAAATATGAATTACGACCAGAAAAAGCACGATATAAAGTATCCAAAACCTTTTAGCATAACTGGGTTTCTTTTTAATTTCTTTTTTTGCTGTCATTATTTTTCGGGTATAAGGGGTTCATAACTAAAGCCTATTTCCTCGACGCCCTCTAGTTTTTCTAAAGGTTCTGTTTGTCCTGCTTTTCGCATCGCCTGGCGAATTTTAATTTGATATTCTCCCGGCTCAGAAAATTGTACGGCTTCTTTATACCATAATTTATTGTATTTTAAACTTCCAAAGCCTTCGCCCATAAGCTTACCATCTTTAAACGCCATCTTGTATTCTAAAGTATCTACAACTATCTTGCCGTAAGGAAATTGCATCTCGGTAATTATAAAAAGATTGTTGTAGTTGTAGTCTTTTGTATTTCTAATATGAATATAGCAATTATACTGAGTTGTGGTATCTTGAACCTCAAACCTAAAATCGACTATACTGTCTTTATGCCAGTATCCCGGTGTTTGATGTGACTCAGAAAAATACGATCCCTCCCTGCAACCTAATAATATTATCATTGCAAAGAGGCCTATAGTTCTTTTAGGCATTTCTGTTTGGCTTTTTAGATTTATTACGGTTGTTGCGCTTTGGCTTTCTTTTGTTTTTTCTTTTTTTACGCTTGGGTTTGTCAAAACGGGTTAAGCTGTCTTGACCTACCACGTCATCATAATCTTTAAAGCTTGGCGTATGGTCTTCAACAAAATCTTCAAGACAATCTACCGGTTGTTTTTGTTTCTCTGCTTTTATAATTTTATTGACGTCATCTACATCAAGTTCATGCCATTGGGCTGAATCTTCGTAATAAGCATACCACATTTTACGATTAAAAATATCCATCTTCTGCAGGCTGGCTTTTCCTTTCTTGGTCACTAATTTATAGTCCTGTTTGGGGAAGTCTTTTAAAGCTTCCAAGTACATGTCTAATTCGTAATTTAAACAACACTTGAGTTTGCCACACTGCCCGGCTAACTTTAGAGGATTAAGCGAGAGCTGTTGGTAACGGGCTGCCGAGGTCTTTACCGAGCGAAAGTCTGTCAACCAGGTAGAACAGCACAATTCTCTACCGCAAGACCCAATACCGCCTAAACGGGCTGCTTCCTGTCGCAAACCGATTTGCTTCATTTCAATTCTCACCTTAAAAGTATAAGCATATTCTTTGATGAGCTGTCTGAAATCTACCCGCTGATCGGCGGTGTAATAAAAAATAGCCTTAGAGCCATCGCCTTGAAATTCAATATCACTAATTTTCATCTTAAGATCTAGTCGGATGGCTATTTGCCGGGCTTTAACTTTAATCTCTTCTTCTCTAGAGCGACAATCCTGCCAAACGTCTATATCTTTTTGGTTGGCTATTCTATAGACTTTAGGATACCTATCGCCTTCGGGTTTTGAATTTTTCTTATTCATCTGGACTCTTACCAGTTCGCCTGTAAGGCTTATGATACCAACGTCATGACCCGGCTGCGCTTCTGTAGCCACTACATCGCCTATATGTAGCGATAGGTTTTCAGTATTTTGAAAAAATTCTTTTCTTCCATTTTTAAATCGTACTTCAACCATATCGAAAGGCTCCTGTCCTTCCGGTAATTGCATATTAGACAACCAGTCGAAAACAGTGAGCTTGTTACAGCCGTCTGTTCCGCAGGTTCCATTATTTTTACAGCCTTTCGGCGATCCGTCTTTATTACTTGAGCAACTGCTGCATCCCATATTTATGTATATTGAAACTAAAACTGAATTTAGTTGATGATTATTGTAATAAAACGCCAGCCTTTACAATTTCTTGATCTTCAAATTCAACTGACCACTTCGTTTTATTAATTTCATTCAAATATAAATATTATCAGGCTTGTATAACGATGAAGTGGAAAAGAATTTAAGTACAGGCGTAATCTAAATTTTTATAATGAGGTTTGCTCTCCAAAGTTTGCAACTTCGGAGCCGGAGATGTATTTATTGAAAATTAATCTTAAAGAACTGGAGTTTGAAAATAGTAGTCATCTAACGTCATTGACGTAGAGGTGCGTAGTTTGCAACTTTGCACAGCAAAGGAATTCCCTCCTTTGGAAGGGCTAGGGGAGGCTCCCCTTACCCCAAAAACAACTTCCCAATCGCT
>CAYMXD010000071.1:0-8282 GCA_964394095.1 uncultured Mesohalobacter sp.
CTTACCTGAAATAGGTATCCCGGCCGCTACTTTGATTTGTTCTTTAATAAGATCGTGCTCGACAACCTCGTCTGTAATAGGGTGTTCAACTTGAATTCTGGTATTCATTTCCATGAAATAAAAATTCTTGTGTTTATCCACAAGAAATTCTATAGTTCCGGCACCCTCATACCCAATATATTCAGCAGCTTTTATTGCGGCTTTTCCCATTTTATCACGAAGTGCTTTAGTCATAAAAGGCGAAGGGGTTTCTTCAGTAAGTTTTTGATGTCTTCGTTGTACAGAGCAATCTCTTTCTGAGAGATGACAGGCTTTACCAGTCTGGTCACCAACGATTTGAATTTCAATATGGCGTGGTTCTTCAATAAGCTTCTCCATGTACATATCGTCGTTTCCAAAGGCGGCTTTAGATTCCTGTCTAGCCGATTGCCAGGCTTTTTCAAGATCTTCTTCTTTCCATACTGCACGCATGCCTTTACCGCCTCCACCGGCTGTTGCTTTAAGCATAACAGGATAGCCAGTTGTTTTTGCAACTTTCTTACAGTGTTCAAAATCTTCAATTATTCCATCTGATCCTGGAACACAAGGAACCCCAGCGTCTTTCATTGTAGCTTTAGCAGTGGCTTTGTCTCCCATTTTTTCAATCATTTCAGCCGAAGCACCAATAAATTTGATATCGTGTTCGGCACATATTTTTGAAAAATTGGCATTCTCAGAAAGAAAACCATATCCGGGGTGGATAGCATCGGCATTTGTGATTTCGGCAGCAGAAATAATATTTGGAATTTTAAGATAAGATTCACTGCTTGCAGGTGGCCCAATGCAAACAGCCTCATCAGCAAATCTGACGTGTAAGCTTTCAATATCTGCTGTGGAGTAAACAGCCACAGTTTTTATGTCCATTTCTCTACAAGTCCTGATTATTCGTAAAGCAATTTCACCTCTATTGGCAATTAGTATTTTCTTGAACATACCTTTTTAGGTTTTATGTGAATCAAAAATTTGTGTGGTCCTTTTTATGAGGGATCAACTAGAAATAAAGGCTGATCAAATTCTACTGGTGTGGCGTCGTCAACCAAGACTTTTACAATTTTTCCAGAAATTTCACTCTCTATCTCGTTAAAAAGTTTCATGGCTTCAATGGTACATAAGACATCTCCCTCTTTGATGGCGTCTCCAACCTCGACAAACAATGGTTTATCTGGTGCTGGCTTTCGGTAAAACGTCCCGATAATAGGCGATTTTACAGTCACTAAATTATCTTCTTTTTTGTCTTCCTGTACGGTTTTTTGTGTTTCTTGAGGAGTTTCTTGTTGTACAGGTTGAGAACCTTGTGGCTGTTGAGGCATGGTTCCCACAGGGATTTGTTGTACAATCGTTTCTTTTTTGTTTTCACCTACACCAGTTCTGATGGTTATTTTTACATCATCAGTTTCAAGTTTTACTTCTCTGGCACCGGATTTTGAAACAAACTTGATTAGACTTTGAATTTCTTTTAAATTCATAATTTTTAGTTTTAGTTTTAGGAATTATAGGCCCATTTTAGATATATAGAACCCCATGAAAATCCACCGCCAAATGCAGCGAATATTAAATTGTCTCCTTTTTTTAATTTTTGTTCATAATCTGTTAATAGTAAGGGCAACGTAGCAGACGTCGTATTGCCGTAGCGCTGTATATTCATAAGAACTTTTTCTTCATCTACTAGCCCCATACGCTTAGATGTGGCATCAATAATTCTCTTGTTGGCCTGATGTGCCACTAACCAGTCTACATCACTTGCAGATAAATTATTTTTTTCCATAATTTTTGTGCAAACATCTGCCATATTAGATACTGCAAATTTAAATACATTCTTGCCATCTTGTTGTACGAAATGTTTTTTATTTGCTACGGTTTCCTGATTCGCTGGTAAAATAGAACCTCCAGCATCTATTTTTAGAAAATTTCTTCCAACTCCATCTGTTCTGAGGTATTCGTCTTGTAACCCAAGACCTTCGTGATTGGGCTCAAAAAGCACACAACCTGCACCATCGCCAAATATGATGCAGGTCGTTCTGTCTTCATAATCTATAATAGAGGACATTTTATCTGTACCTACAAGCAGGATTTTTTTGTAACGGCCAGATTCTATGTAGCTGGCAGCCGTAGACATGCCATATAAAAAGCTAGAACAAGCGGCTTGTAAATCATAAGAAAATGCATTAGTGGCGCCAATATTGCTGGCTACATGTGCAGCAGTAGAGGCCACTGGCATATCTGGTGTTGCAGTTGCCACTATCACCAAATCTATTTCTTTAGGATTTAGGTTACTTTTTTTAATTAAATCTTCGCAGGCTTTTATGCCCATGTATGAAGACCCTTCACCATTCTTTTTTAATATTCGTCTCTCTTTTATACCAGTTCTTGTGGTGATCCATTCATCATTTGTATCAACCATCTTCTCTAAATCTCTATTGGACAAGATATCTTCGGGAAGATAAAAACCAGTCGCAGTAATGGCAGCGCTTACTTTGTGCATATATTATTAATTGATTCTACGCTATTAAACCAGCATCTGAAATGTCACTATGAGCGTTTTTTAAGTCGTCTAATCTGAATATTTTAACAAATTCAAAGCATTATTTGCTGAAACATCCAAGGCCGAATGCTTGTTTTTTAAATTCGACTTTAGTTTATGCTGAGCCTTGTGCAATATTCAGTTTGACATAAATTGCTCGAACTGATTTAATAATGTTTATTCGTTATTGTTATATCATTTAAAAATTATAATTTAAAATAAATGATTTTGAATTAACTATTATATAAACCCGCAAAGTAAGATGTTTTTTGCAGTTATTCAAAAAAACTTATCAAACATTTATTTAACAAACACTTACATATAACTTTTTAAAATTAAAAAATATATCAATAAAAAATTGATATTCAGTATTTTATAAATCAAACTTAATACCCTGAGCTAAAGGTAGGTCGCTGGTATAATTAATGGTATTGGTTTGTCTTCTCATATAAATTTTCCAGGCATCAGAACCGGATTCTCTACCTCCACCAGTTTCTTTCTCACCACCAAAAGCACCACCTATTTCGGCGCCAGAGGTACCGATATTTACGTTTGCAATGCCACAATCAGAGCCTTGAGCAGATAAAAATTGTTCTGCTTCTCTCAGGTTGTTAGTCATGATTGCTGAAGATAAGCCTTGAACCACTCCATTATGCAGGTCAATGGCATTTTGTAAATCACCTTTATATTTTATGAGGTACAAGATTGGGGCAAAGGTCTCTTCCTGTACAATATCAAACTCATTTTTTGCTTCAGCAATAGCAGGTTTAACATAGCAACCACTTTCATAGCCTTCGCCTTCTAGTACTCCTCCTTCAACTAGTATTTTGCCTCCTTCTTCTTTTACAGCCTCTAAAGCCTTTAGGTAGTTGTTTACAGAATCTTTGTCAATAAGTGGGCCAACGTGGTTATTTTCATCTAAGGGGTCACCAATTTTTATTTGTTTATAAGCATCGGTAAGTGCGTTTTTTACTTTATCGTAAATAGACTCATGTATAATAAGTCTTCTTGTTGAGGTACAGCGTTGACCACATGTTCCAACTGCACCAAAAACTGCTCCTATAACTGTATTTTTAATGTCGGCATCTGGCGTTACGATTATAGCATTGTTTCCGCCTAATTCTAATAATGATTTTCCTAAACGTTTGGCAACATCTTGGGCTACAATTTTACCCATTCGTATAGAGCCGGTTGCAGAAATAAGAGGAATCCGCTTATCCTTGGTCATCATTTCTCCAACTTTGTAATCTCCTGTAACCAGAGAAGAAACGCCCTGTGGAACCTTGTTTTCGTTAAAAACTCTAGCCGCTATTTTTTGGCAAGCTACAGAAGTGAGTGGTGTTTTTTCAGATCCTTTCCAAATGCAGGCATCCCCACAAACCCATGCCAGAGCTGTATTCCAAGACCATACAGCGACGGGGAAATTGAAAGCGGAAATAATACCAACAACACCAAGAGGATGCCATTGTTCGTACATTCTATGTCCCGGTCTTTCACTATGCATGGTTAATCCGTACAGTTGACGTGATAAACCTACAGCAAAATCGCAGATATCAATCATTTCCTGAACTTCTCCCAAACCTTCCTGATAAGATTTACCCATTTCATAAGATACTAATGTCCCTAATGGTGCTTTAAGTCTCCTTAACTCTTCATTAAATTGTCTTACGACCTCACCTCGAGCCGGAGCGGTCCACTGTTTCCATTCTGTAAAACCTTGACGCGCAGTAGTTATAACTTTTTCGTAGTCTTCTGCACTTGTCTGGCTTACTTTGCCTATAAGCTTGCCGTCTACCGGAGAGAAAGATTCTATCATGTCTCCCTGTCCAAAAAAATCTTCGCCAAAAGAAGTGCCGTGGTTTTCTTTGTCTAAATCTAAAGCTTTTAAAGCCTCATTGATGTTGTGTTTGGTTTGGGTATAATTCATATTTTTTTTTATTTGCTAAGTTTTATTTATTTAATTTGCGAAATTAATAAAATTATACAGCCTTTAGGCTTTTAATTTTAATTTTTAATATTCAAAATATACAGAAAGACTTTAATTAACTAAAACCCCAATGATAAAATACGTCAAAACATTTTTTATTCGCAAGCGTACTTTAGATTTTAAAAACAAACAGTTGTTAAGAAACTATCCTAAGAGCTTTAAAAAGGTTGGCATAATTTTAAGTCCGGGGTTTGAGCTTGATATTAATTTTATCACAAAATTAAAGATAGGTTTTGGCGACAACATTCAAATCTTCACTTTTGTTTTAAATGACAAAAATATTGGAAAAAATAACTACATTGTCCTTAATTTAAAAGATTTTAATTTATTAGGACAGCTTAAAAATGAGAAAACCTACAAAATTTTAAACGGATTAGACCTGTTGATAGATATGACAAATACTTACTCAATTGTTGAAACGTATGCGTTATATTGTGCATCAAATGCCTACAAAATTTCAGCAGGTAAAACTCATGTTGATGTTTTTAATCTAATGATTTCTGTAGGCACTAGCGATCAGGAAAAATTTGTGGACGAAATCATTAAATACCATAACATTTTAAAAAATGGATAGACATAAATTAACAGGTACAGGTGTTGCGCTTATTACACCATTTGACGATAACAATAATGTGGATACCAAAGCCCTAAAGAATATTGTAAATCATCAAATTGAAAACGGTATAGATTATTTAGTCGTGTTAGGAACTACAGCAGAAAGTGCAACTTTAAATACTGAGGAAAAAGCCCTTGTGAAAAATGTAATTGTTGATGAAAACAGAGGTCGATTACCACTTGTTATAGGAATGGGGTCTAATAATACTGCATCTTTAATCAACGAAATATCAGAAACAGATTTGACAGATTTTGATGCTATTCTATCTGTATCACCATTTTATAATAAGCCTACACAGCAAGGAATTTTTGCTCATTTTGAAGCCGTAGCCAAAGCAACCACAAAACCTATAATCTTATATAATGTGCCTGGAAGAACAGCCTCTAATATAGCAGTAGATACAGTAGTAAGTCTGGCAGAAAGTCAGGATAACATTATTGGTATTAAAGAAGCAGCAGGCGATATTGTACAGGCATATAAGCTTATACAAAATACACCAGAAGATTTTTTGGTCATTTCAGGAGACGATATGATAACTTTACCCATGGTTTTAGGTGGAGGAAAAGGGGTGATATCCGTTATTGCACAGGGTTTTCCCAAAGCATTTTCAGGCATGGTAAACTTAGGTTTACAAGGGAAAAGCCAAGATGCGTTTAAAATACACTATCAACTAGCACCGGTAATTGAAATGATTTTTGAACAAGGTAATCCTGCGGGCATAAAATCTGTTTTTAAACACCTTAACTTATCAACAGACAACCTCAGGTTACCTCTTGTAGGTGTTAATGAAGATTTAGATCAACGCCTAAAAAACTTTATTGAGACATTTGATTATAGCATATAGGATAAAAATTTCATTTCCAATGAATTAATTATTTTTCTGTTAAGTATTAAATGAGTAAATTTGCAAACTCTCTATGAAAAATATATTTTACTTACTTACGTTTATTGTTTTATTCACTTCTTGTAGTGAGTACCAGAAAGTACTTAAACAAAAAGACATCAAGCCTAAATTTGATTTAGCTAACCGCTTTTATGAAGAAGGTTTAAAGGAGGGAAAAAATTCAAAATTGACCAAGTCAATAAAATTATACGAACAAATCTTGCCTACGCTTCAGGGAAAACCTCAGGCACAAATTATTTTGTACAACATTGCGAATGCTTATTATAATGTTGGCGATTACCTTTTGTCAGGCTATAAGTTTGAACGTTTTGCTAAGGCTTACCCTAGCAGTCAAAAACTGGAAGAAGCACTATTTAAAAGTTCAGATAGTTACTACCAATCTTCGCCTACGTATAGCTTAGATCAAACAGAGACCTTAAAAGCCATAGATAAATTACAAATTTATATTGATCAATTCCCAGACGGTCAGTTTTTTGATGAAGCCAATAGCAAACTTCAGGAATTAAGGCTGAAAATTGAAAAAAAGTATTACGAAATAGCTAAGCAGTATCACTATACCTATAGATATAAAGCAGCTATTAGTGATTTTGATAACTACCTAGTAAAGTATCCGGGATCTGCTTACAAAGAAAAAGCTTACTATTATAAATTTGAGTCTGCATACCTTTTAGCGATTAATAGTTTTGCGCATCTTGTACCTGAACGTTTAGAAGAGGCTAAAAATTATTACGAAGATTATTATGAGCGATATCCGGATGGTGAATTCATAGAACAAGCAACCACATATTTAGACGATATCGAAACCCGACTGTCTAATATAAATGAAAATAAAACAGAACCACAATAAATCTTTGATATGAATACAAAGTTAAACTACCAAGATGCTGAAATCAGTACAACAACAATAGATAAGAATAAAGTTGATGCCAAAACCGGTAATATCTATGAGGCTATTTCTATAATAGCAAAGCGTTCTAATCAAATCAATACAGATTTGAAAAAAGAATTACTTGAAAAATTAGAAGAGTTTGCTACTCATAATGAAAGTTTGGAGGAAGTTTTTGAGAATAAAGAACAGATTGAAGTCTCCAAATTTTACGAAAGATTACCTAAACCAAACGCCATAGCAATGGATGAATGGTTAAAAGATAAAATTTACTTTAGACACACAAAGCAGGACGACACAACATTATAAATGTCTATCCTTCAAGGTAAACACATACTGCTGGGTGTAACAGGTGGCATTGCTGCATATAAAACTGCTTTTTTAGTAAGACTTTTTGTTAAAGCAGGCGCTGAGGTTAAAGTCGTTATGACACCAAGTGCAGAAGAATTTGTTACACCCCTAACGCTATCTACTTTATCAAAAAATCCTGTTTTATCCAGTTTTACAGATCCTGAGAAAAATTGGAATAATCATGTAGAACTTGGCGAATGGGCAGATTTAATGCTCATAGCCCCGGCAACAGCCAATACTATTTCTAAAATGGTTAGCGGTAAATCCGACAACCTCTTGTTAACTACCTATCTTTCGGCATCATGTCCTGTATATGTCGCTCCGGCAATGGATCTAGACATGTATAAGCATCAGACCACCCGCAATAATCTCAAAAAATTAGTTCAAAGCAGACATATCGTCCTAGAGCCGGAAGCAGGAGAGTTGGCAAGTGGTCTAGAAGGTAAGGGAAGAATGCAAGAGCCAGAACATATTGTAAAACACATTACACAACAGCTTAAGGCTCAATTACCTTTAAATAGCAAAACTGTATTGATTACAGCTGGTCCTACTTACGAAGCTATAGATCCAGTAAGATTTATAGGTAATCACTCCAGTGGTAAAATGGGTTTTGAAATGGCAAAAGTAGCTCTAAGTTTTGGAGCTCAAGTTATTCTAGTTACCGGGCCAACACATTTAGAATTAGATCACGATAATCTTAAGCTGATAAGAATTCAATCTGCAGATGAAATGTATAAATATTCTATGTTGTATTTCAAAGATGTAGATATTGCTATTTCGTCTGCTGCTGTCTCAGATTATAAACCAAAAACAGTGTTAGACCAAAAAATAAAAAAGTCTGATGAAAACCTTAGTATTGAATTAGTCAAAAACCCCGATATTTTAAAGGCATTTGGTGATAATAAAAAACATCAATTCTTAGTTGGTTTTGCACTTGAAACCAATAATGAAGTTGAACACGCCAAAGAAAAGTTAAAT
>CAYMXD010000072.1:0-3674 GCA_964394095.1 uncultured Mesohalobacter sp.
TTTTAGTATTGATTTCTATTTTATTTTGAACCCTTAAGGCATTAAGTCGCATTAAGAGTATTCTGTATTATGCTTAATTATTCTTAACTTCTTAATGGTTAATTTTTAGTATTGATTTCTATTTTATTTTGAACCCTTAAGGCATTAAGTCGCATTAATATTTTTTGGTTTAAGCAAAACTCAGGCTAGTTTAAAACCTGTAAGGTCTGGGTTTTTTTTACATTATTTCTTTTCAGGAATATTCTTCAGAATATCCTTCAAAAACTCCCAAAACTTTTGGGTTGAGGAAATGCTTGCGCGTTCATCCGGAGAATGGGCACCTCTTATGGTCGGGCCAAAGGAAACCATGTCCATATTGGGATAATGGCTGCCCAAAATTCCACATTCCAAACCGGCATGACAAGCGGCAATTTCCGCCTTTTCGCCAAAATTTTTCTGGTAAAGTTCGTCAACAACTTTCAAAATAGCCGAATCGGGATTAGGTGTCCACCCGGGATAATCGCCGGAAAATTGCACGCGGCATCCCGCCAAATCGAATGCACTTTCAATAGTATGCGCCAAGTCCCATTTGCCGCTTTCTACCGAAGAACGGGTAAGGCATAAAACTTCAATTTTACCTTTTTCAATACTCACCTGAGCGATGTTATTTGAAGTCTCTACCAGACCGTCTATATCCGGACTCATACGGTACACGCCATTATGAGCCGTACTCAGAGCTTTGATGATCATATCTTGGACATCGCTGCTCAACACCGATTTTGGTTCATCGGTTTCATGGAGTTGAATATCCAGTTGCGGTTCTAAAGTCTTATACTCTGTTTTAATAGCCTGGGATATTTCTTCAAAAATGGTTTTAAAGGTTTCCATATCATCCTTGAGCACCACAATACCGGCCGAAGCTTCTCTTGGAATCGCATTACGCAAACCGCCGCCTTTAAAACTGCCTAAACGCATGGTGCATTTGTTGTGAAACTGGAGTAAAATTCTGGTAAGCAGTTTATTGGCGTTGCCAAGCCCTTTGATGATATCCATACCGGAGTGCCCCCCCTGCAAACCTTTAATAGTAAGTTTAAAGGCAGAGGTGTTTTCCGGAACCGATTCTTCGATATAAAAACGCGTGGCTGTGATATCTGTGCCGCCTGCACAACCAATACCGATTTCATCATCTTCTTCGGTGTCGAGGTTGAGTAAAATTTCGCCGTCTAAGATGTTGGGGTCAAGGTTTTTAGCTCCGGTCATCCCCGTTTCTTCATCTATGGTAAACAAAGCTTCCAGCGCCGGGTGTTCAATATCATCTGAGGAGAAAATACTCATTATGGCCGCAACACCAAGACCGTTATCTGCACCGAGGGTGGTGCCTTTGGCTTTTACCCAATCACCGTCAATATACATGTTGATGCCTTCGGTTTCAAAATCAAAATTGGTTTCCTCGTTTTTTTGGTGCACCATATCCAAATGAGATTGAAGTACAACTGTTTTTTTGTTTTCGTGACCGGTTGTTGCCGGTTTTTTGATGATCACATTTCCAGCATCATCTTTTAAGGTTTCTAAGCCGAGGCCTTTTCCGAAATCCATCATGAATTGTATGACGCGCTTTTCTTTTTTTGAGGGTCTGGGAACCGCATTGAGCGACTCAAAATGTTTCCAGACAATTTTAGGTTCTATATTTTGAAGCATAAATTTGTTTTAAGCTCAAAGCTAAGAAAACTTGAGGTTTTTTTGTTTCAATACAGGTTTATTTATGACTAAAATAAGAGCCTTAAGGCGCGAGAAAGCTAAAAGGCTCATAAGGGATATTTCTCATTATCCAAAAGCTCACAATTACTATAAAAATTACCCATGGCGTTTTAGGGTCGTAAAGCAAATTCTTTTTTTTCTGCGGATAATACTTAGATCTAATGATTAAAAACAATTTATAAAACAGCACTAAGATACCCAAGCCAATTAAAACATTGTGTCTGAAACCATCAATGATATTGCCGTGAAGAAAGTCATGTATAGCACGCTGCGAACCGCAACCGGGACAATGCAGACCAGTCATGGAATGAAAGGGGCATTTCGGCATCCAGTCCTGCCCTGCCGGATTGATCTTGTAATAGATGTAAACAAAACCTAAACCTATCAACACAGCAAAAGCAATTAAAGTATATTTGACAGGCTTGTTGATCGACTTCAATTAATTTTATTTTAGTACGCTTAAAATCTTATCAATTTTATAAATCCCTAAGTCTTAGATGTTTAAAATTTGCTCTATAAATTCAACTCTCCATTTGAGATAGCTGCAAAAAAAACAGCTCCATAAAACAAAAGGAAGAAAGCAATTATGAGTATTCCTATACCAATAGAAACGAGCCCCCAGATTTTAGCATTTTTAGAAGCCGTTTCAGCACCCTGATAATCTCCTGCCATGTATTTTGAATTGACTTGGCTGGCATATATAATAGAAATAATCCCAAATATCTGACAACAAAATAAAGTGGTTATAATAGCTAAAGCCAGATAATTTGGAGGCGGTTTGGGCTTGTTGACTTGTTCCATGATTATTGGCCTTGTAGTTCTTTTTGTCTTTCCATTTCCTGATTAAAGGCGTCCATAAATTCTTCCCAGTTAGAACCTAAACTAATAAGTGTCCACGCCAGAAGAACGACCGTTATTACAATTGCTACTATCCAGGCAATTTTTGCATTTTTGGAGGCTTTTTCAGCGCCATCATAGTCTCCCATGTTATATTTAGAATTCACCTGATTGGCGAAAACTATACTTATAATAGCAGGAATTAACCCTAAAAGAGTACAGGTAATAACAGAAAGTACCGTTGATACAATAGCCATAACCATATGGTTATTTGGCTTAATTGGTGGATTTTGATTCATTTCGTCCATACTGAGTGTTTTAAATAATAAACTAAATTACACATTTTTTTGAAAAGTTAAAATTTTTATAAGGTATTTATTTCATCCATGACCAAATGCAGTTCGTAGCCCTTATATAAAAGGTGATTTTTAAGTTTAGTTTTGGCTGCCCAGCTGTTGTCTTTGCCTAACTGCTTATACTTTTTTGCAGCTAAATTTGAAAGTTGTTTTAAATAGTCGCTTTCTTTGATTTGTTTGAGGGCTTTTCTGATGAGGTAGTCGGTAATCTGCCGGCGTTTTAATTCTTGTTTGAGTCTTATGCGTCCCCAGCCTTTTTGGTTGAATTTGCCACGGACGTAACTCATGGCAAAGCGTTCTTCGTTGAGGAAATCCTGCTTGATGAGTTCTGAAATAATTTGCGCTCTAGCTTCGGGAATCATGTTCATCGCCTTCAATTTTTGTTCCACCTCCTGATGGCAACGGTCTTGATACACACAATACCTCGACAGCTTTTGAAGGGCTTCCTGAACGGTGTAGGTTTTTGTGGGTTTCATAAGTTTTAATTGGATTATGAAAAAAAGTAAAATAGCTTACAATAATCTCTTCCTGAAGAAGGTTTATACGATTTTAATAAAAGTTGTTTCTTTAATCTAGATTTGTAAATGATTTTTTCAACATTAAGAAATTAAGGTAATCAAGAAATCACTTATAGCTTAATGCTTCTTAATGCCTTAATGTTTAATTTTTCAGTCTGCCACATTTTTATCTTCAACATTAAGAAATTAAGGTAATCAAGAAATCACTTATAGCTTAATGCTTCTT
>CAYMXD010000072.1:3774-8225 GCA_964394095.1 uncultured Mesohalobacter sp.
AATGTTTAATTTTTCAGTCTGCCACATTTTTATCTTCAACATTAAGAAATTAAGGGAGTTAAAAAACTGCTCTAACTTAATGCTTCTTAATGCCTTAATGTTTCAAAAAAAAATTACAGTTGGTTATTTATATCAACAATATAACTCAAAATCTCATCACGGCCTGTTTTGTCTTTTGATGAGGACAGGAAAATGGGCATAAGCTCTTGCCAATATTCCATTAAGACCGACTTGTAATGAACGATATTTTTTTCCAACGCCATCGGTTTAAGCTTGTCTGTCTTGGTGAAGATGACTGAAAATGGAATAGCGTTTACACCAAGCCACTGCATAAATTCTAAATCTATCGTTTGGGGCTCGTGACGGCTGTCGATCAGCACAAAAGCATTGACCAGCTGTTTGCGTTTTTTAAAATAATCGGTGATGAATTTTTGAAACACCTTTTTTTCTTTCTTGCTCACTTTTGCATAACCATAACCGGGCAAGTCCACAAGATGCCATCTATCGTTGATAAGAAAATGATTAATTAGTCTTGTTTTCCCGGGTTTGCCGGACACTTTAGCCAGACTTTTTCGGCCGGTCAACATATTTATCAGGGACGACTTACCCACATTGCTACGGCCTATAAAAGCATATTCCGGTAATTGAGAATTGGGGCAATCCTCAACCTTAGAGTTGCTGATGATAAATTTGGATTGATGGATGTCCATACTCTACAATTTGGTTTCCTGTAACCATTTGTAAAGGATAGTATTGAATTGATCCGGATGCTCCATCATGGCAGCATGGCCACACTTATCTATCCAATACAAACTGGAATTAGGCAGTTTTTCATGAAACTCTTCAGCAACATTAGGCGGGGTAACATTGTCCTGCCTTCCCCAAATGATGCAGGTGGGTTGCTGCATATTCGGTAAATCTTTAGCCATATTATGCCGTATGGCACTTTTGGCAATAGACAGTGTTCTGATGAGTTTACTCCTGTCGTTTACACTTTTATAGACCTCATCTACAATCTCTTTAGTCGCTACTTTTGGGTCGTAAAACACATTTTCAGCTTTCTTTTTTATATAATCATAATCGCCACGTTTGGGGTAGCTTTCGCCCATAGCACTTTCGTATAGGCCAGAAGATCCTGTAATGACAAGCGCTTTGATGTATTTAGGATAATATTTAGTTGTCAATAATCCTATATGTCCGCCAAGAGAATTCCCCAATAAAATGGCCTCTTTATAGCCTCTGTGTTCAATAAAGTCTTTGATGTAATCAGAAATATTTTTGATGTTGGTTTTGAGAATAGGCAGGTCATAAATTGGTAATTCCGGAATTACAACCTTATAGCCTTTTTTTGGAAAATAATTTAGAACCCCGTCAAAGTTACTTAGTCCACCCATCAATCCGTGCAGGATGATAATTGGAGTACCTTCGCCCATTTCCATAAATTTGAATTTTCCATCTTGTTTTAAAACCTGTTCCATCAAATGTTTTTATTTCTTCGAATTCAAATATAATTAACTTTTTTGATTTTTAATTGATGTCTTCATCAAATGCAAACAGAGCTGCAAGCCTAAAGCCTGTCAATAACATTACAGATGCGCTCGGTAATTTCATCAATACTGCCTACGCCATCTACGCCGTAATATTTGTCAGATTGCTGATAGTAGGATTTTAAAATAGCCGTTTCATCATAGTATACTTTTATACGATTTCGAATCACCTCTTCATTGGCATCATCGGGTCTGCCTGAGGTTTTACCGCGTTCTAGCAGCCTTTCCACCAAAACTTCATCATCAACTTCAAGCGCCACCATGGCATCTATAGCTGTCGATTTTTCGAGCATTAATTCATCCAGACTTTTAGCCTGTGCTTCTGTTCGGGGAAAGCCATCAAAAATAAATCCCTTGCAGGGCAGATGCCTATCCACTTCTGCATTAAGCATTTTGATGGTGACTTCATCCGGCACGAGTTTACCCTTATCGGTGTAAGACTGCGCTAATTTTCCCAGTTCAGTCTTATTCTTAATGTTGTATCGAAACATGTCTCCTGTAGATAGGTGAACGAGTTGATACTTGTCTTTTAAAATGCTGGCCTGCGTCCCTTTTCCTGCACCCGGAGGGCCAAATAATACAATGTTTGTCATGATTTATGTAGTTTTAAGTTGATATACATCGGGTAAATTTCTGCCGTAGCCATCGTAGTCTAATCCATAACCCAAAATAAATTTGTCGGGAATATTCATGCCGATGTAATCTATGGGGTAGGATTTTTGATAAGCCGCCGCTTTATGAAACATACTTGCGATACGTTTTGATTTGATGTGTTGTGTTTCTAAATAATTAAAAATATATTCTAAAGAATTGCCCGTATCTACAATGTCTTCAATAATGATGACATCTTCGTTTTCAAGGTTTTGTGCTTCAATATGTTTCTTAATTTGTCCTGAAGAAGTTGTGCCTTCATAAGACGATAAGCGCATAAAACTCACTTTACAAGGCCCTTTGTAATGCTTCATGAGATCTGCTGCAAACATAAATGCCCCGTTAAGAATGACAAGAAATGTCGGTGTTTTGTGTTTGTAATCTTCTTCTATGGTTTCGGCTATTGATTTGACGTTTTCAATAATTTCTTCAGCTGAAATAAAAAGCTCAAATTCTTTGTCTAATACTTTCATATAATTTTAAAACACAAATATAATTAAACTCCTTTTAAGCTAAGTTTTAAGGCGAATTTTATCATGACTTATCTTCGTTTTTGATTTTCTTTTTGTAATAATTGATTTTGTGTTCTAAGTCTGAATCGGGATATTTAATATCGGTAAATTCAGACATGCGTTTTTTTAGAATTTTGGCAACCAGATAGCGCGCAGTGGGCTTATCATCTGCTGGTATGTTATACCAGGGGCTATGGTCTTTCGTGGTGGCATTCATAGATTTTTCATAAGCTGAAGTATAGGCCGACCATAATTGCCGCTCTTCCAAATCTTCCGGCGCAAATTTCCAGTTTTTATGGGGTTTATTCAATCGTCTCAGCAATCGCCCTTTTTGTTCTTCCTTAGAAATATTTAGAAAAAATTTGAAAATAATGGTACCGTTTTCATGAAGTATCTGTTCAAACATATTGATTTGCTCCAAGCGTTTTGTCCAAAATTCTTCGGTAATATCTTTTACGTTTTGAATATGCGGCAAGTTTTCATTGAGTACAATTTTAGGATGGACTCGAGATATCAAAACATTTTCGTAATGCGACCGGTTAAAAACTGCATATTTTCCTCTGCTGGGCACACTTTTATAATGTCGCCATAAAAAGTCTCTTTCCAGTTCTAAAAGTGTTGGTTTTTTAAAACTGTAGCAGTTTACTCCTCTAACATTAAAATCCTTAAACACTTCTCTTATCAAACTATCTTTACCCGAAGTATCCATGCCTTGAATACAGACCAATACGCTGTATTTACTGTGAGCATAGAGCACATTCTGCATATCGCCAAGTTGTTTTCTGGTTTTTTTTAAAGCTTTTTTTATTTTAGATTTTTTCTTACCTAAATCGTATGATGTTGGTAAATCCTCAACGGAAGTATTAGGATAAATTCTAAAATCATCAACATGTATTTTTTTCATAAGTTATCTTGTTTTTCCTCTATTTCCAAAATCGACCACTTCTAGATTTTGCAATTTACCATTATTAATTTCAAATCGCAACATGGTACGTTTTTGATGAAAGCCATGAATACCTACAGCACCGGGGTTCATGTGTAGTAATTTCAATGTTTTGTCTTGCATGACTTTTAAGATGTGCGAATGCCCGCAAATAAACACATCGGGGGGGTTGTTATAAATGTCTTGTTTTACGGCAGGACTATATCGTTTGGGGTAACCGCCAATATGGGTTATCCATATCTTGATTCCCTGAATTTCAAATTTTTGATGCAATGGAAAAGCAGACCTGATGTCGTGGCCGTCAATATTGCCGTAAACCGCTCTGAGTTTGGATTTCTTTTGAATGTTATCGGTAACTTCAAAATCACCGATGTCTCCGGCATGCCAGACTTCATCTGCGTTTTCAGCATAAGATAAAATCTTATCGTCTATATAGCCGTGAGTGTCGCTGAGCAGGAGTATTTTCAAAATAAATTATATAAAAGATTTTACTTCAACTAAAGCTTTAGAAATGCCATCCGTATTTTTACCACCGGCTGTGGCAAAGAACGGCTGTCCACCACCGCCGCCCTGAATGAATTTACCCAATGCCTTGATGATTTTGCCGGCATGGTAATCGTGCTTGGCGACCAAATCTTTTGAAATATAACAGCTTAATATGGCCTTTTCATTCTGTCTGGAAGCCAAAAGCAAGAACAAATCATCAATTTCGCCGCCTAATTGAAACGCCAAATCTTTCATCGCTTTAGCGTCCAAATCGACTTCTTTAGCGATAAGGTTGACACCTTTGAACGGTTC
>CAYMXD010000073.1:0-5150 GCA_964394095.1 uncultured Mesohalobacter sp.
CAGATACCTCTTAAGGCTTTTGTATACAGAACACCTTCGATGAAAGACAGAGATGCATATGTTCTCAATATGATTTCAGATGTTTTAAGCGGTGGCAAAACTTCACGACTATACAAAAGAATGGTTGATGATGATAAAATTGCTTTGCAGGTTTTAGCTTTTGCCCGTTCTATGGAAGACTATGGTACTTATCTTATTGCAGGATTACCTCTTGGCGATAATTCTTTAGAAAATTTAGCTGCAGTCATGGACGAGGAAATTGAAAAATTAAAAACAGAATTAATAAGTGAAAAAGAATACCAAAAATTACAGAATACTTTTGAAAACAGATTTGTAAATTCAAACAGTTCTGTACAGGGTATAGCGTCTTCCTTAGCAACATATCACGTGTTATACGGTGATGTAAGTTTAATCAATAATGAAATAGACATTTACAAAAGCATCACCCGTGAAGAAATCATGGAAGTTGCCAATAAATACTTACAGGAAAACAAAAGACTGGAAATGGACTATTTACCAGAAAATGACAAATAAAAAAAATGAATACTATGAAATTTAAATTAATCATGCTTTTATGTTTTGTGTCAACCAGTTTAGTTGCACAAATTGACAGAAGTACAATGCCTAAACCTGGACCGGCACCAGAAATTAATCTCGGCGAACCAGACACTTTTAAAATGGATAATGGTCTGGAAGTATTAGTGGTTGAAGACCATAAACTGCCAAGAGTTTCAGTTAGACTTGTTATTGACAATAAGCCTCACAAAGAAGATAAACCTGGTATATCTTCTCTAACGTCGGCCTTAATGGGAACCGGAACAAAAAATATGAGTAAAGATGAATATAATGAAGAAATAGAATTTCTTGGCGCAACGGTAAACCTAGGTTCAGGATATGCTTACGCCAGTTCACTTAAAAAATACTTTCCGAGAGTTTTTGAGTTAATGGCCGATGGGGCATTAAATCCTGTTTTTACCCAGGAAGAGTTTGATGCAGAAAAAGCTAAATTGATAGAAGGCATAAAAAGTAACGACAAAAATGTCGGTGCTATGGCTGGAAGAGTGAGTTCTGTTTTGGCATATTCGGTAAACCACCCATACGGTCAATTCACGACAGAAGAAAGTGTTGAAAAAATCACCTTGGAAGATGTAAAAAACTATTACAGAAACTTTTTTGTACCTGGCAATTCCTACATGGCTTTTATAGGAGACATTGACAAAAAGGAAGCTAAAAAACTTGTTGATGACTATTTTAAGAAATGGAAAACTGAAAGAGCTCCAGAATTTACATTACCTGAACCTAAAAAAGCACAGTACAGACAAATTGATTTTGTAAATATGTCTAACGCCGTACAAAGTGAAATAATTGCTCAAAATACAGTAGATCTTCAAATGTCTGATGAAGATTATTTCCCTGTATTGGTGGCAAATCAGATTTTGGGAGGAAGTTTTGGAAGTTACCTTAACATGAATCTTAGAGAAGACAAAGGTTACACTTACGGTGCCAGATCAAGTATTGGTGCAGATAGATATGCCGCTCGTTTCAGAGCTAGTGTAAGTGTTAGAAATGAGGTAACAGATTCTGCTGTGGTTGAAATTCTTAATGAAATAAAACGCATAAGAACAGAACCGGTTGACGCCCAAAAATTGGAAGACACCAAGAAAAAATTTGCCGGTAATTTTGTATTAAGACTAGAACAGCCTTCTACAGTAGCTAACTACGCACTTAACATAAGAACAGAAAACTTACCCGAAGATTTTTACAAAACTTACTTGCAGAAAATCAACGCGGTAACTCAGGATGACGTCATGAGAGTTGCTGCTAAATATTTTGATATTGATAAGTTGCAAATCGTTGTCGCCGGAAAGGGTGCAGAAGTTGTCGAGAATCTTGAAAACGTAGAATTTGAAGGCAAATCTGTACCAGTATTATATTATGATACTTATGGTAAAAAAATTGATAAGCCCGAATTTAACAATGCTCTACCCGAAGATGTAAGCGTTCAAACTGTATTTGATGATTATATCGAAGCTATTGGTGGCGTGGAAAACGTTAAAGCCATAGACAACGTTGTCATGCAAGGGAAAATGAATGCCATGGGGCAAAGCCTTGATGTAGAAATGGTTAATACACAAAATGACGAATTCTTTATGCAAATGAGTATGCCGGGAATGACTATCATGAAAACTGTTTTTGATGGTGAATCCGGTTATAGCGAACAGCAGGGCCAAAGAAAAGACATGACACCAGAAGAAATAGAGCAAACCAAATTAACTTCAGGTGTTTTTCCGGAGTTGAAGGACGCTTCACCTTTTGAACTCGTTGCTATAGAATCAACAGAAGAAGGTGATGCTTATGTTATTCAGACTTCTGAAAAGAAAAAAACCTTTTACAGTGTAGAAACTGGTCTCAAGATTAAAGAAGTTGAAGTTATGGAGCAAATGGGTCAGACCATGGAATCTACAACTAAATATGCCGATTACAAAGCAGTTAACGAGGTATTATTCCCGCATACTATAATTCAAAGTGTTGGCCCTCAAAATTTTGAAATGAAAATGAATGAAATCATGGTCAATCAAGAGGTGCCTGCTGACAAGTTCCAATAGTTCAATTTTAACTTTAATTTTTAGTAAACCTCGTCAAGCAATTGGCGGGGTTTTTTGATTTTAGAGTAATTAAAAAACTTTTGCCATTTTATGATAATCTAGATTTTAGGTTATCACAGATTGTGTTGATTGAGTGAAGTCTAAATCTATGTCGAAGTCAAATAAAATCATTTTCAAACTCAATTTTAAACCCAAATTCACATAATATATCACAAAACCATTAGTTTTACCACTATGCAAAAGTGTTTTGTGGTACTGGGATTGTTGTTTTGTGCTCTAGCGACGGCACAGCAAGACCCTATAACAAAAATTTTTGAAGTTAAAGACAGTATTACAATTGATACCAAAAGTATTAGTCCATTCGACTTTGAAGTACTCACTTTACAGGACAAAACAATTGACACCAGCTGGTATACTGTGAGTTTTAGAAAAGCCAAACTATATCCTAACAAAACATTTAAGGATAGTCTTAAAAAAATAAAAGTCAATTACTATCCTTTACCGGATTTTCTTACAAAATCTTATAGCCTATACGACCCAAATATCATTATAAACGCACAGCAAAATCAAGACAGTTATTTTGATCTGGTTAAAACGCAACAAAATGATTTCTCCAATCCTTTTGAGGGACTAAACACCAGTGGTAATATTTCCAGGGCTATTCTAGTTGGCAATAATCAGAATACGGTCACACAATCTGAATTGGATCTGCAAATCTCGGGGAATATTTCTCCCAAAGTAAGTCTACGAGCTTCTATTCAAGACGCCAATGTGCCTACGCAAAATAACGGCTTTTCCCAGCGCCTGGACGAATTTGACCAAATTTTTATAGAACTTCAGGGACCGGGCTGGGGCATAAGAGCCGGTGATATAGACCTCATTGAAGACCAGTCTTTTTTTGCGTCTTTTACAAAACGGGTTCAGGGTTTGAAAATTTCTGCAAATCTTGGAGAGGATAATCAGGCTAATGTTGGAGTAGCCGGCGCTTTGGTGAGGGGCGTTTTTGCCCGAACTCAGCTTAATGCCCAAGAAGGAAATCAAGGGCCTTATAAAATCAGAGGACCAAACGGAGAGCTATTTGTGCTTATTGTGTCAGGTACTGAATCTGTATTCGTCAACGGCCAAAAGCTTAAGCGCGGTGAAAATTTTGACTACATCATCAATTACAATGCCGGTGAACTTATTTTTAACTCTACTTTTCCCATCACCTCAGAAATGAGGATCATCGTAGAATATCAATATACAGAACAAAACTTCACCCGTTTTTTAGCACAGGGTGAATCGAGTTATAAATCCGAAAAATGGGGCGTCAACGGGATGTATTACACAGAAACCGACCTTAAAAATCAACCTCTGCAGCAAAGTTTAAATGAATCTCAGGTAGAAGCTTTAGCTCAGGCCGGAGATGATCAGGATTTAATGTTTGTGCCTAGTGAAAGTGAAACAGAATTTTCTGAAAAACGAATTCTTTACAGGAAAGAAGTTATAGACGGTATAGAGGCCTTTGTGTTTTCAAACGATCCTGAGGACACACTCTTTAATGTTACATTTACAGAGGTTGGTCAAAATGAGGGTAATTATGTGTTATCAAACGATAATACAGTGACCAATATTTACCAGTTTGTGTCACCTGTAAACGGCGTACCTCAGGGAAATTTTGAGCCCATCAGACAATTAATTGCACCGCAGAAACTCAATGTGGCTATGGTAAACGGATATTACAATTTAACTAAAAAAACCAAAATAGACTATGAAGTCGCTCTAAGCCAAAGTGATAAAAACCTTTTTTCTGAGATCAATGATGATGACAATACTGGCCTGGCGGCAAGACTAAATATTACACAAAACGTACTAAAGACTCAAGATAGCCTCAATCTTGATGTGGGTGTGGATATCAACTTTATTGAAGACAACTACACCTCCATCGAACGGCTGTTTAATGTTGAATTTACCAGAGACTGGAATATCGACAACCAAATCGGAAACCAACTCCTCACCGATGCTTATACGAGATTGAATTGGAAAGATAAGGTGTTTTCAAACTACAGATTTCAGCATTTGGAGTTTTCAGAAAGTTATAAAGCAGACAAACATCAGCTGCAAAGTGTTGTAAATTGGAATCCTGTTCAGCTTCAGCTTAATGCGAGTGTGCTCAATTCAAATTCAAATGCATTTCAATCTGATTTTATCAGACTCAACGCGCAATCTACCTACAGTTTTAAAAAATATTGGATAGGCGGTAAAATTGATTTAGAAGATAACGAAGAATTCAACAAATCTACAGACAGCCTAACCTTGAATTCTCAACGCTTTATAGACTACGAAACCTATGTTGGGATTGGAGACAGCACCGCTGTGTATGCACAATTAGGTTATAGATTTAGGCAAACAGACAGTCTAAATCAAGGTGCAGTCTCTAGAGCTTCAACATCAGATGATGTGTATATAAAATCTACATTGATTCAAAAAAAATCATCTCAATTTACGGTATTTGCCAATTATAGAAATATCCGTTTCAGTAATCCAGACCTCCCCAATAGAAGT
>CAYMXD010000073.1:5160-8191 GCA_964394095.1 uncultured Mesohalobacter sp.
AGGCTGCAGTATAATCAGTTTTTATTTAACCAAAAACTGAACTTAAGGACGACCTACGAAACCAATAGCGGAAGTGTAGCCAGACAAGAGTTTACTTATGTCCAAGTGGAGCCCGGCCAAGGCCAATACACTTGGATAGATTATAACGAAAACGGTATACAGGAATTAGACGAATTTGAATTGGCACAGTTTCAAGATCAGGCGGAATATGTAAGGATTTTATTACCAAATCAGATTTTTATTGGCGTTAACCAAAACCGATTTTCTGAACAATTGAGTCTAAACTTCCGCTCCTGGCAAAATGAAGATGGTTTTAAAGGTGTAATTTCCCATTTTTTCAATCAAAGTTCTTACAGTATTGACAGAAAAATCAGGCGAGATGGTAATACTATTCAGATTAATCCTTTCAGTTCAGGAGATGCACAAGAACTGGCACTAGCCTCGAACTTTAGAAATACATTGTTCTTCAACCGCGGCAGACAAGACTTTACCAATTCCTACACTTTTATTTCTAATGTTAATAAAAATTTACTGAGTACAGGTTTACAGGAGAACAATCTTGAAAGCCATCAATGGGATTTTCTGCATAAGTTTGGCGAATCTTGGCTCTTGAATACAAACCTGACTTTTGCTGAAAATGAAAGCATATCTGAAAATTTTTCGAACAGGAATTTTAAACTGAATTCTAATGAAGCAAAGCTGAAAATGTCTTACCTCTTTTCAGAACAAAACAGATTTGATGGGTTTTACGAACTCAAAACACAAGAGAATGTTTCAGGCGAAGAAGCACTTGAACAACAAGCGCTTGGAGTGTCTTTCACTTTAACAAAAGGCAGTAAATACAATATTAACGGCGAATTTAGATACATTAAAAATGAATTTGAAGGCAATAGTTTTTCGCCGGTAGCCTTTCAAATGCTGGAAGGTCTTCAACCCGATGATAATTTCACCTGGACGTTGTTTGCCCAACGTAAAATCACCTCGTTTTTAGATTTAAACCTGACTTATAACGGCAGAAAATCTTCCGACAGTAGAACTATACATACGGGAAGTATTCAGTTAAGAGCTTATTTTTGAGACATTCGACCCCGTTGGGGTCGTGGATGCAACTATCAATTTTTACTATAAATATGTGACCCTTTTAGGGTCTGTTATATAATTAAGAGACATCACACTGAGTAATCCTGAAGGGATTATATGTTTATAGTAAACAAAACCTAATGCGACTTACGACCCCGAGGGGGTCGAAGCTTAAAATCATTTAAACAAAATTTGCCTGAAAAAATATTCGAACCCTTCTGAGGCGCTTATTCTAAATTAAATTTCATGCTATAAATATTTCACCCTTTCAGGGTCTGTTATATAAATAAGAGGCATCACACTGAGTAATCCTGAAGGGATTATATGTTTATAGTAAATAAAACTTAATGTGGTTTACGACCCCGAGGGGGTCGAATAAATATTTGTTTATATGTTTAAAATTAAATATCAATAAAATCTCATCAATCTTAAAGTTGACGAATCTTAAAATCATCAGGAACTTATTTTTAAAGTCATTCCGGGTTTTAAAGCATTGTTTTTGAGGTTATTTATCTTTTTTAAATCATTTATAGTTACCTCTTCAAATTGTCTCGAAATACTCCACAAAGAATCCCCGGGTTTAACAACATATGTATCACTAGAGTTTGGTTTAGATTCTGTAACCTCTTTATTGTTAGATTTCCGAGTTGGTGATTGTGTGTAATTGGCTTTTCTGGGGTAAATGGTCAATCTGTCTCCAATATTGATTCTGTTATTTCTCATACCATTCCATCGTCTTATTTCGCTTACCCCAACACCGTATCGTTCTGCGATTTTGCCCAGGTAGTCACCGCTTCTTACCCGATAATTTATTTTATCACTGGTCTTATAATATTGAGGCAGTTGTTCTTGAGATGCAGCAATGTCTTTTTGAGCAAAATTGTATATCTTATCCTCGTTAGCTACAAAAACACCTACGGCGCTGTAAGGTAAACGAATGGTATAGGGTTTATCTTTTTCAAAAGGAATAATACCCAGCTTATAACTCGGGTTCAGAAATTCCAAGAATTCTAAATCTGTGTCGGTAATTTTAGCAACCTGTTCCAGTTTAATCAAATTTTTGGTTTGCACAGTATCTGTTGCTAAAAACGGAACAGCAGGTAATTTGGGCTGGTACTGATGTTCTTCAGCATATTCAAATAAATAATTCATGGCCAAAAATGATGGCACGTAGCCAGCAGTTTCTCTTGGGAGAAATGGACGTATCGCCCAGTAATTTTTCTGTCCGCCACTTCGTCTTATAGCTTTGTTGACATTGCCCGGCCCTGAGTTATAAGCGGCGAGGGCAAGATTCCAATCTTCAAATACCTCGTATAAATGTCTTAAATATTTTGCAGCAGCTTCAGTAGAACGCACTGGATCCATACGTTCATCGACATAGCTGCTCACATCCAAATTGTACATTTTCCCGGTACTATACATAAATTGCCACAAGCCCGCAGCACCTGCCCATGATTTTGCTTTTGGATTTAAGGCCGATTCTACAATGGCCAGATATTTTATTTCTAGCGGAATATCATATTTATCTAAAACACTTTCAAACATTGGAAAATAATACTGACTCAGGCTTATGAGTCTTTCCGTATTTTCTTTTTCACTTTTTAAATAGTAATTAATCACATTTTCCAAATCCGGATGATAAGTAATATCTAAAGGTGTTCTTGCGTCAAGCAAACTTAAACGATGCTTTAAAGTATCTGTTTCAAGGATTCTATCGACTTCAGAAAAATATTTTTCATTTTGATATAGTTCCTGTTGATGTTTGTAAAGGTTTTGATTAGTCCATAAATTTTGCCAGGAAGAATCTATGACCATGCTTTTTTTATAATCTTCAAAGTACCAGGTCAGCGTGTCTAATTTTAGTTTATTGACGATGACTTTATCTAATTTTGAATGGGTAAGTGTTGTTCTGTCAGTATCTTTCTGCTGAGAAAATACTGGTTTACCTATT
>CAYMXD010000074.1:0-4014 GCA_964394095.1 uncultured Mesohalobacter sp.
CGACCTGACCTCGATACCTGTCTGCCGACCTGGCAGGCAATCCCGACAAAAATGTAGGAATCACTCGGTTTGACAACAAACTTACTTTTTAAACCTCACTTTGTATTACATAAAATTTCTAAATTTTCGGAACACTACTAATGACATCGGTATATTTTTTAAAAAGTAATAAAATCAACTAATTTTTTCAGATTGTAAAAGTCCGGCTCTTTTTAGTAAAGCTTCCGGATTGGGTTCTTGCCCTCTAAATCTTTTGTACAATACCATAGGGTCTTCGGTACCACCTTTTTCTAAAATATGAGTTTTGAAGGCCTTTGCGGTTTTAGCATCAAAAATACCATTGTCTTTAAAGGCTTCAAAAGCGTCGGCATCGAGGACTTCTGCCCATTTGTAGGAATAGTAGCCGGCTGAATAACCGCCTTGAAAAATATGTGAAAAGGCTGTACTCATACAATTTTCTTCAACGTCATCTACTAATCTTGTGGGTTCAAAAGCGGCTTTTTCGAATTTTTTTACAGTTTTAATATCCTCTGGATTTGTGGTATGCCAAGCCATATCGAGTAGTCCAAAACTGAGCTGTCTTAAGGTTTGCATGCCTTCGTTAAAGTTTGATGCGGCTTTAATTTGTTTGATGTATTCTTCTGGAATCGCTTCTCCGGTTTCAAAATGTTTAGCAAACAAGTCTAAAGCGTCTTTTTGGTAACACCAATTTTCTAACAACTGACTTGGTAATTCTACAAAATCCCAATAGACTGACGGCCCAGATAGACTTCTGTATTGGGTATTGCCCAGCATACCATGCAAAGCATGTCCAAATTCGTGGAATAAAGTCGTAACTTCATTAAAGGTTAATAAAGAGGCTTGGGTTTTAGTCGGTTTGCTAAAATTACAAACAATAGACACTTGGGGTCTTTCATTTTGAGTTTCGGTTTTAAATTGGTTTTTGTATAAAGTCATCCAAGCCCCATCGCGTTTGCCCGCTCGTGGATGAAAATCGGCGTAGAAAATTGCTTTGAAATTACCCTGTTCATCATACACTTTATAGGTTTTTACGTCTTTGTGGTATTTGTCTATATCTTCATTTTCTTTAAAACTTAATCCATAAAGCTTATGGGCAATCAAGAAAACACCATCAATAACTTGGTTAAGTGGAAAATAGGGTTTTAATAATTCGTCGTTTAAATTAAATTTTTGCTGTTTTAGCTTTTCAGCATAGAAAGCGATATCCCATTTTTGTATTTTTTCGATACCGTCCATTTTTTTAGCAAAATTTGAAAGCTCTTCAAACTCCAGCTTTGCCGCAGGTTTTGCTTTAGACAATAAATCATCTAAAAAGGCATTTACCTTATCAGGTGATTTTGCCATGCGTTCTTCAAGAATATATTCGGCATGAGATTCAAAGCCTAAAAGCTGAGCCCGTTCGTATCTCAATTTCACAATAGATTTCACTACCTCTTCGTTGTTGTTATCGTTATCTTGAAAGCCGCGTTTACCGAAAGCCAGCGCTAAGGTTTTACGAAGCTCTCGATTTTCGCAGTACTTCATAAAAGGCACGTAACTAGGGTATTGCAGCGTAAAAATATAGCCGGTTTTATCTTGTTCTTTGGCTAAATCTGCAGCCATTTCAAGCAGATTTTCCGGCAGACCTTTGAGTTTAGATTTTTCTTCAACATGCAATTGATAGCTGTTGGTTTCGGCCAAAACATGTTGTCCAAATTTCAAGCTCAGGGTTGAAAGTTTATTATCTATTTCACGTAATTTTTTCTGCTTCTCCTTTTTCAGGTTAGCACCATTGCGCACAAAACTTTTATAGTGTTTATCTAAAAGGGTTTCTTGCTCAGGATTTAGATTTAGCTTCTCTTTTTGGTGGTAAACCTGCTTTACAGCTTCAAAAAGTTCAGCATTAGTCATGATATCATTTTGAAAATCGCTTAACCATGGCGAAACCTCTTGGGTGATTTGCTGTATGTCTTCATTGGTTTCAGCAGAGTTAAGGTTAAATAAAATTTGAGAAATCCGTTCCAAATCATAGCCGGCAGAATCTAAAGCAGCAATGGTATTGTCGAATGTTGGTTTTTCGTTTAGAATTATAGCGTTTATTTCCTGTTTAGCTTTTTCAATGGAAGATTTTATGGCAGGTTTAAAATGTTTGGTTTCAATTTTTGAAAAATTTGGGGTGTCAAATTCCTGTAATAGTGGATTGTCTGTATTCATAAATCTATTCGTATTTTTTAATTTCTTCTGTGGCTTCTATAATGTTGTAATCTTTCCAAATCTCAGGGTCATATTTTTCAATTTTTTCTACAAAAATATATGCCTCCGGGTCAAAATTAATAGTATTTGAACTTATATCTTCTCGGTTTACAACCAAATATTCTGTTTCTTTGAGTGAATTACTCTCTACATGTAGAGAAATTTTGAATTTTATGCGGTCTTTTCTGTTGTCTTCATTTTCTTTAAAGACAAAACCCCGGTCGAAATACACGTATTGTTTCTCGCTTGACTTATAGAGTAAAGGAATGTAAGTTTTGTCTTCATTTCTCTTAAAAATATATTCGTATTTGCTGTTGTCTACTCTGTACTTCACGCCCAGTAAAAATTTTAAATTGACACCAGCTTCCTTTTTGCCTTCAACAAGCTGGTATTCTAACTTTAAGAGCCCAAAGTCTTCAGCATTGATATAGGCTTTTCCTCTATATTTAGCCGAATTTCTGCCGGGTTCAAAACTTATAAGGTAAACAATGTCCCCGTTGTAAAAACTCATATCGTCAAGTCTAAAGTCGTATTTTTTGCTGTCTTCAAAAATTTCTAAACCTCCTAAACTTTGAGCTTTAGTGATGATTGTAATTGGTTTTTTTGTGTACTCATTTTTTATAGTATCTTTTTTCTCAGGTTCATCCTTTTCTATAAATTCTTTTGTGCTTAATGAATCATCAACAGGAATGATCCCTGTTCTTACTTTAAAAGTAGATTCGGTGTCAAGGACCTGCATCAGTTCTTTAAATACATTTTTTTGGATATTTTCCATAGAATTATCCTTGTCTTGATTGATGAGAAGTGTATTTTTTATATGGTCTATGCCCGTTGAGTCTTTCAAATAATAACCATTATAAAGGATGTCCCTATAATTGGTAGATACATTATTTTTTATTTTATTAAAATAGTCTTCTACTTTTTTATTGAATGCTTTTCGTTTAGATCTTGGCATAAAAGAGGTTCTATCCAGTTCAATGCCATTTTCAATGGGTTCAAAGGTGATTTTGCTTCTGGCGAAAATTTGAAATTTAGCTGGTGAAATACCATGCCTTATTGCTACACTGTCTTTAAAGATTTCAATGATTTCTTCGGCTGAATATTTATTGGCTGAAACCACCACTTCATCCAACATTTCTTCCTGAACTTTCAGAAAAACCGTGTCCATGATTTTAAGTTGCCCAACAGAAAGCGCCTTGTTTTTGTAACCTAAACTTGACACAGTTAAGCTGTCGGAGTCGGTGAGATTTTGCAGGTTAATTTTAAAGTATCCTTCAGAATTTGAAATAACCCCTTTGTTTTGGTCGGTGTAAACATTTGCAAAAACAACCGGGATATCATTTTTTTCATCATAAATAATGCCTTGATAAGATTGACTGAATAAAGGCTGAAAGGATAATGCTAAAAATAATAAAAGTAGGTTTTTCATAGAATATGTATTTCGCTAAATAAATGTATAAATTCAACAATTAAGCAGAATTTAGATTAACTAAAGCTTAATAGAAATGTCTTTATTTTTATTGATTTGATTGACGTATACTTCTTTATTAGCATTAACTTCTTTCAAAATCACCAGAGAATTGAAAGATAGGATGATGTACTTTTGATAAATTTATACAGTTTCTGTTATTGATACTTGTAGAATTATGCTTGATGGTGTTTTATAGTGGGCGACAAGATATGTGCTAAGGCTGTCTTTTCTGGAGTAGATTTCAAAATCGCTGAAGCTCTGAGAAAAAGCTTTATATGCTAAAAGAAAAA
>CAYMXD010000074.1:4114-8174 GCA_964394095.1 uncultured Mesohalobacter sp.
AAAATTAGTCAGGAATTAAATTTTGACGATAGCGAAACCTTGTACCTTTATAGAGCAATATATTCAACAGAAAAAACGCGTCTTAGAGCAAAAGAGCAATTAAGTGACAATCCTGAGCAACTTAGTGCTACAAATGAAAAAATTGAAAAAGCATTTCATAAAATGCTGACTGCAAAATTTTCAGAAAGTGAAATTGCTAGTATAAAACAGTTGGTTGGTAAAGCCCAATAATAGTATTACATTGAATTTAAACCTGTTGTTATTCAACAGGTTTTTTATTTTATAAATTCAATTTTGAAAAGCTGCCATTGAGTGTAAATTAAAAAGTTACCTGAACGACATCCTTTTCTAATTCCAAACTTGGCCTAAGTTGAAGTCCGAAATAAGTGTTGATTAAGCACTACGAAATATAAACCATGTAACACTTTAGACCTGAGTGTAGGTTAGCATAAATAGTTTGACAGGACTCCTTAATGTCTTATACTAGACAAACCTATCTATTATTTGCCTAGCCTGATTGAAATACGACGACCCAAAAAGATTAACGTGTACTAGAATATAGTAAAGTTGCCACAGTGGAATTCGAGATTCCCAATTCTGTTCTAATGGAAACATATCATTGTAAATTTCAAAGGTTTCCTCTGGATACCCACCAAATAATTTCATCATGGCCAAATCCATTTCTCTGGGGGCATAAGCAATAGCAGGGTCAAAAATGCAGGCTTCTTTACTTTCTGTAATAAGATAATTACCAGACCATAAATCGCCGTGGATTAAAGAGGCGTTTTCTTCAGGGATAAGCTCTTCTAGCCTCTTGTAAAACTGATCTGTTTTTTTAAAATCAAAACCTTTTTCCTGAGCCCTTTTAAACTGAGGCTCCAACCTCAGGTTTATATAAAAATCGAGGCTATTGTTTTCTCGAGGTAAATTGTGTTGTGGTAATCTGCCGATGTAATTATTAAATTCTAAGCCAAAATAATCTGTTCGATTTCTGTGGAGTTTTGCTAATGCTGTTGCGAATGTTTCTGAAAAATTGTAGATGTTATCTGACGTTATGTACTCTAGAAGTAAATAGGTTTTGTCTTTATAATTTCCATATCCAATGACCTTTGGAATGACAAAACTTTCCGTATTCGATAGCATATCAAGTGACTTGGCTTCTACTTCAAACATTTTTGGAAACTTATGCGCTGCATTGAGTTTAATGGCATAAGCTCCATTTGAAGAATCAACCTTAAAAACTTGATTGATGTCACCGCCAGAAAGCGGTTTAGAGCTTAAAACTTCAATATGATGTTGTTTACAAATCTCTTTAATAAATTCCATCAGGAACTGTTTTTTCTAACATAAGTTTCATAGGTAAAACTATACTTATGTTTTTCATCTTTAGGATGGTCTTCAGTTTCGATTAGTTTCCAATTTTCAGCTTGTATTTCCGGGAAATAAGTATCGGCCTCAAACTTAGCATGCACTCTTGTCAATTCTAACTTGTCGACTTTTCCCATAAATTGACGGTAAATTTCTCCACCGCCTATTACATAAGCAAGGTCTTGGTCTTTTACCTTATCTAGAGCTTCGGCAATACTTTTAACTACGATACAATTCTTATCCGGATAGTTTTGTTGTCTTGTGATTACAACATGGGTCCTGTTCGGGAGTGGTTTAGGGAAAGATTCAAATGTTTTTCTCCCCATGATAATATGGTGATAGCTGGTTAAAGTTTTAAAACGCTTAAAATCATCTGGTAAATGCCATAATAATTTATTGTCTTTACCTAATTCATTATCTTCTCCTATAGCTGCAATACTTATTAATTTCAATTTTTATGGTTTTTCTTAGGGGTTTCAGTGACTTTTTTAGGGGTTTCAGCATCACCAGTATTCGTGTCTTCGAGAGGATATTTTTTATCAACTTTAGCTTGAAGTTTTTTTAATTTTTTCAGTTGTAGTTCTACGAGTTTGTTCATGTATTTTTCTTCCCAAGCTCTGCCCATGAGCTTTTCAACAAAAAACACATTTATGGCATGAGCAATAAGAAAAAAAGACCAAATTAGGGCTGCTGTAACATACCAGGCCAGACCAAAGGGTCTAAAATCATATTGATACTGTAGAACTAAATTTAAAAACATTAAAACTAAAGCCCCGGCAATGAAAAAAACTAAGTGATACACCAATCGTTTCTTTTGCCTAATGCGACGATTTGCATTTTTAAACAATTCTTTTTGGTCTATATCCAAATCTTTTGCTGACATCATGTATTTTTATGCTTTCAAATTTAAGCTAAATGTCTTTGAATATCAAATCTAATTTTCCCCAGACTGAAAATTTTACTTACCTCAATACAGCAGCCAGCGGACTGTTGTCTAAAACTGTATTAGATTTTAAATTGAAAGACCTACAAAGGTTTTACCAGCACGGGAGTGGCTATCTGATTGATGAACATGACATCTTACAACGCACCAGAGCTAAAATTTCAAAAATTTTTAATGCTGATACGGAAAGAATAGGGATGACGCCAAATTTTAGTTTGGCTTACAATGCAATCTTAGACAGCCTTCCATCAGATTCAAGTTTTTTATGTTTAGAAGATGACTACTTTTCGGTTGTAATGCCCATTAAATCAAGAGGCTTTCAGCATCATAATCTGCCGATAACAGCTGATGTAGAATCTGATATTTACGATTATGTTACAAGGCATAAGCCCGATGTTTTGGCCTTGAGTTCTGTTCAGTATTTAAGTGGCATTAAAATAGATACTGCATTTTTTTCAAGACTAAAGCAGGATTTTCCCCGATTGAAAATCTTCGTTGATGCTACTCAATATCTAGGCACAGAAAAATTTGATTTTAAACAATCGGGAATTGATTTGTTAATTTCTAGCTGTTATAAATGGATAAATGCAGGTTTTGGAAATGCACTAGTTTTAATTTCAGAAGAGCTTTTTCAGGCTTTATCACCTAAACAAGTGGGCTCTAATTCATATGTGGATAAAGTAAACTTAACACAAAGCCCGATGGGTTTTTTGGAGCCGGGACACTACGATTTGAACGCCATCGGAGCACTAGACACGGCATTAGATTTTCATTACAATAACATAGGAATAGAAACAATTGAAACGCAAATAAAGACAGTATCTGAAAAAGCTTTTGATGAATTAAAAGACTTTGGCCTTCTTGAAGATAAGGTTTTGGCTAGAACATCGCATTCTAGTATTTTTATGTTGAATATAAGCCAGGATAAATTTGAAGACTTTCAACATGCCAACATCATTTTATCAAAACGCGGTCAAGGTTTGCGAATAAGCTTTCATTATTATAACACATTTGACGATTTAGAGCGCTTAATTGAGGTTTTAAAAGCTTAATATTCAGTTTTCTAAGAATTTTTACTTCTGTTTTTTTAGAAAAACTTTAAAAACTTTGCATGTGATAACGTTTGCGTAGTAAACTATTATAATGGAAATGTTATCAAACCACGATTATTCATAAAAAAAACATGATATCTATAAATTATGTTGATTAAATGCTTATAGTTATTAAATTTGTAGCAAAAAAATAACCATGGCAGTTAAGAAACAATTTTTAAAGACAAAGCCTATTTGTAAAGTGACTTTTACAATAGAGGCTCCAGATGCAGAAAAAGCATTTGTATGTGGCGACTTCAATAATTGGAGCGAAAAGAAAAACGAACTTAAAAAGTTGAAAAACGGCAACTTTAAAGGTACAGTTGACCTTGAAAAAGACAACACTTATGAATTCAAATACCTGGTCGATGGGAATTGGATGAATGAAGAGCAAGCAGATAGCTTTAAGTGGAACGATGTCGGTTCTGAAAACAGCGTTCTAGAAGTATAGGCATTTTCCTTTCGGTTAAATTTAAAAACCAAACAAAGGCTAAGTGTTATGACTTGGCCTTTTTTGTTTTATGAATCTGTCTTTTGAATATAAATTATTTAGGACTCTAAGATAAACTTAATGTTCTTAATTCCCCTAAGTTCTTAATGTTTAAAAACAGCTTAGCCAATTCGAGATTTTGAATGATAATACTTGTTAACCGCAAGG
>CAYMXD010000075.1:0-6689 GCA_964394095.1 uncultured Mesohalobacter sp.
TTTGCAATAAATTTCTATTCTGAAAAACTTATCTGTCATAGCATTATTCTTGAGTATAAGCATTCATGCACAAACCAGAAAATATTCTAACGAATTTTTGAACATTGGTGTAGATGCCGCAGCATTTGGTATGGCCAATGCCGTAACCGCGACTTCTGATGATGTGAATTCCGTATACTGGAATCCGGCAGGATTAACCAATCTTGAAGACTGGCAGTTTTCTGCCATGCACGCCAGCTACTTTGCCAATATTGCCAATTACGACTACATTGGTGCAGCAAAACCCCTGGATAGCAGAAGCGCCATTGGATTTTCTATTATTAGATTTGGTGTAGACGATATTTTAAATACCACTCAATTGATAGATGCTCAGGGAAACATAGATTATAACAGAATCAGTTTGTTTTCCACAGCAGACTATGCGTTTACTTTATCATACGCCAGAAGTTCCAGAATGAGCGATTTTAGTTATGGGGTCAATGCAAAGGTCATTCGGCGGGTGATAGGCGAATTTGCCAACGCCTGGGGATTTGGGTTTGACATAGGTGTACGTTACACCAAAAATAAATGGGAGTTTGGCGCCATGGCCAGAGATATCACCACGACCTACAATACTTGGGCTATAGACGAAGATGCCTTTGCGACCATTCAAAATGCCGTACCGGGACAAAATCAGGAACTTCCTGAAGACACCGAGATTACTTTGCCTAAACTTCAAATGGGCGTGGCCTATAATTTTGAAATTAATCGAGATATAGATTTAAAGTCAGCCCTAAACTTCAATACCCGTTTTGCACAAACCAACGACGTCTTTTCAAATAAAAACTTAAGCATTTCCCCGGCATTTGGCTTTGAAGCCGATTATATGGACATTGTTTACTTACGCGGTGGTATGGGCAATTTTCAAAATGTAGAACAATTAGATGGCACTACAAGTGTTGGGTTTCAACCTAACTTCGGGATTGGGTTTAAATATAAAGGCATTCAAATAGACTATGCGTTTACCGACATAGGCGACCAATCAGTGGGACTGTATTCCAATATCTTTTCTATCAAAGTAGATTGGCGGATGTTTAGGCCTTAAGCTTCTTTATTTTCTTAAAATTTCAATCACAATCCAAATTCTTTCTAATTTATTATGCATGCATAATAAATTTTTCTTACATTTGACCTCATGAAGCACGAAACTGTAGATTACCTTTTAAGGTCGGCTTGGACAGCCATTGCAAAAATGTACGGCGAAGAGGCCGGTAAAAAAGACTCTACCATGGCGACAGGTTTTGCCCTGCTAAGTATAGACCCGGAAGAAGGAACGCCTTCTACATCATTAGGGCCAAAAATGGGGATGGAAGCCACATCGCTTTCAAGAACATTGAAAATTATGGAAGAAAAGAATTTAATCATCAGAAAACCAAATCCGGTAGATGGGCGAAGCGTCTTGATATGTTTAACCGATTTTGGTGTGGAAATGCGGGAATATTCCAAAAGTGTTGTCCTCACCTTTGACCAAAAAATCAGAGAAAAAATAGGAGAGGAGGATTTAAAAACCTTCACCTATGTTGTAAAGTCCATTACAGATTTAGTGAATAGTAAAAAAGTATATCAATAAAGTCATTAGTTTTTAATTATGAAACGAAGAATAAATAAAGTAGCCGTTGTTGGTTCAGGAATTATGGGAAGTGGTATTGCCTGCCACTTTGCCAATATTGGTGTTGAAGTGCTCTTATTAGACATTGTGCCAAGAGAACTCAACGATAAAGAAAAACAACAAGGCAAAACCCTCGAAGATAAAGCGGTCAGAAATCGTATTGTTAACGATGCGCTCCAAGCTTCACTAAAATCTAATCCTTCTCCAATATATAGTCAGGATTTTGCTAAACGTATTACTACAGGAAATCTTGAAGACGATGTTGCCAAAGTAAAAGATGCCGACTGGATTATTGAAGTGGTCGTCGAGAGACTGGATATCAAGCAGCAAGTCTTTGAAAATCTTGAAAAACACCGTACTCCGGGAACTTTGATTTCTTCAAATACTTCGGGTATCCCCATACAATTCATGACCAAAGGACGAAGTGATGATTTTATAAAGCATTTCTGCGGAACACACTTTTTCAACCCGCCTCGATACCTCAAACTTTTAGAAATTATACCCGGACCCGATACCAATCAAGATGTCTTGGATTTCTTAAATGAATACGGTGAAAAATACCTGGGGAAAACCACAGTTATCGCTAAAGATACACCGGCATTTATTGGCAATAGAATCGGTATTTTCAGCATCATGAGTTTATTCCACATGGTCAAAGATATGGATATGACGATTGAAGAAGTGGATAAATTGACCGGACCCGTTATCGGTCGACCAAAATCTGCAACTTTCAGAACCGTAGATGTTGTCGGTCTGGATACCTTGGTTCATGTCGCCAATGGCTTGTACGATAATGTGCCTAAAGACGAAAGACACGAATTGTTTAAACTTCCGGACTTCATCGAAAAAATGATGGACAATAAATGGTTGGGCAGCAAAACCGGACAAGGCTTTTACAAAAAAATAAAACATAAAGATGGGTCTTCTGAAATAAAATCTTTAGACTTAAATTCTTTGGAGTACCGTGAAAAGCAGCGTGCAAAGTTTTCAACATTAGAAAAAACGAAATCGATTGATGATGTTGCTAATCGTTTTTCCATTTTGGTTGAAGGCGAAGACAAAGCCGGAGAATTTTACCGTAAAAATTTCGCGGCATTATTTGCTTATGTTCAACATAGAATTCCGGAAATCACCGATGCACTTTATAAAATAGACGACGCGATGAAAGCCGGTTTTGGCTGGCAACATGGGCCTTTCGAGATATGGGATGCTATTGGCCTGGAGAAAGGGATCGAACTCATGAAAAATGAAGGCTATGACCTTGCGCCATGGATTACAGAATTATCTAAAAAGGACAGCAAGACGTTTTACAGCGTCAAAGATGGCAAGACCTATTATTATGACATAGATAAAAAAGAGCTTTCAATCATCCCGGGACAGGATAGCTTTATCATTTTGAACAACATCCGCGAATCTCAAGAAGTATGGAGCAATAAAGATTTGGTCGCTACAGACCTTGGTGATGGCATCCTTAACATAGAATTTAGAAGTAAAATGAACTCCATTGGCGGAGACGTGCTTAATGGCATCAACACAGCCATGGATATTGCAGAAAAAGAATACGACGGTGTGGTCATATCCAATACCGGACAGAATTTTTCAGTCGGTGCCAATATCGGCATGATCTTCATGTTTGCGGTAGAGCAGGAATACGATGAACTTAATGCAGCAGTCAAGTATTTTCAGGATACCATGATGCGTATGCGTTACTCTTCTGTTCCAACCGTAGCAGCACCACATCAAATGGCACTTGGCGGTGGTTGCGAATTGTGTTTACATGTCGACAAAGTTGTGGCGCACGCCGAAACTTATATCGGTTTAGTGGAATTTGGCGTCGGTGTCATTCCCGGTGGTGGTGGATCCAAAGAAATGACCCGTCGGGCGGCCTTGACCTTCCAAAAAGATGATGTGGAAGTGAACCGATTACGTGAGAATTTCCTCACTATCGGTATGGCTAAAGTGGCTAAATCTGCTCACGAAGCTTACGATTTAAACATTTTTGAAAAAGGAAAAGACATCGTCGTGGTTAGTCGAGACAGACAATTAGCCATTGCCAAGCAACACGCCAGATTGATGGCCGATAATGGTTATAGCCAACCGGTAAAAAGCAACGACATAAAAGTTTTAGGTCAGCAGGCTTTAGGTGCATTTTTAGTAGGAACCGATCAAATGAAAGCCGGTCGATACATCAGCGAACACGACCATAAAATCGCCAACAAACTCGCCTATGTCATGACCGGCGGCGACTTATCTGAAGCTAATTATGTTTCAGAACAATATCTATTAGACCTGGAACGCGAAGCCTTTTTATCGCTTTGCGGCGAACGTAAAACATTAGAGCGATTACAGCATATGATTAAGAAGGGGAAACCATTAAGAAATTAGAAATTTTTGAATTTTAAATTTTAAATAAAATGAAAAAGAACAATTTAATTCAAGATAAATCATTTCAGTTTGCTTTGGACATTATCAAATTTTACATTCAATTAAAAGATGAAAAGGAATTTGTGATTTCAAAACAATTGTTAAAATCTGGAACAAGTATTCGCGCAAATGTAGAAGAATCAATTGCCGCTCAATCTAGAAAAGATTTTATTAATAAAATGTCTATTGCATCAAAAGAAGCAAGAGAAACAAGATACTGGCTAAGACTTCTGGATAAATCAGAACTAACCTCTTTATCACCTGATAAATTACTTTCTGATATTGAAGATATCATAAACATTATATCAAAAATAATAATTACCACAAATAATAAACTTTAATTAATATTCAAAATTTATAATTCAAAATTCAAAATTTTATGAGGTTGGCATATATAGTAAAAGCATACAGAACAGCAGTTGGTAAAGCGCCCAAAGGCGTATTTAGATTCAAGCGGCCGGATGATCTCGCCGCAGAAACCATCAATTATATGATGGAACAGTTACCGGATTTTGACAAATCCCGCATAGACGACGTTATCGTAGGAAATGCCATGCCCGAAGCCGAACAAGGCCTAAACATGGGACGATTGGTGTCGCTTATGGGACTAAAAACTGAAGAGGTGCCTGGCGTGACCGTTAACCGGTATTGCGCATCAGGATTGGAAACTATTGCTATTGCTTCAGCAAAAATTCAATCCGGAATGGCAGATTGTATTATCGCTGGTGGCTCAGAGAGCATGAGCTATATCCCAATGGGAGGTTATAAGCCTGTACCGAATTATAAAACGGCCAAAGAACAAAACGAAAGTTACTACTGGGGCATGGGACTCACCGCAGAAGCTGTGGCCGATAAGTATAAAGTTTCAGCTGAAGACCAAAACGAGTTTGCCTATAACTCGCATCAAAAAGCCATAAAAGCGCAAAAAGAAAACAGATTCAAAGATCAAATCGTACCCATTGAAGTTGAAGAGGTTTTTGTGAATGAAAAAGACAAAAAAGAAACCAAAACCTACACAGTCGATCAAGATCAAGGCCCAAGAGCCGATACCTCGATTGAAGTGTTAAACAAGCTCCGTCCGGTGTTTGCAGACAAAGGAAGTGTAACCGCTGGAAACTCTTCGCAAATGAGTGATGGTGCAGCTTTTGTAATGGTGATGAGTGAAGATATGGTGAAAGAACTCAATTTGGAGCCTGTAGCCCGATTAGTCAGTTACGCCGCCGCCGGTGTTGAACCCAGAATCATGGGTATTGGTCCAATAAAAGCCATTCCAAAAGCCTTAAAACAAGCCGACTTAAAACTGAATGATATAGAACTTATTGAGCTTAACGAAGCATTTGCATCTCAATCGTTAGCAGTTAGAAGAGAGTTAGATATAAACCCAGATATCTTAAATGTCAATGGTGGTGCAATAGCACTTGGTCACCCGCTGGGTTGTACAGGTGCAAAACTATCCGTGCAAATTTTTGATGAAATGAAAAAACGAAGCCTCAAAAACAAACACGCCATGGTCACCATGTGTGTGGGAACCGGGCAAGGCGCTGCGGGGGTTTATGAAGTCTTTTAATAGAAATGAGATATGAGAAATAAGATTTTAGACCGATAATAGTTGAATTAAATTTTGATTATGGCAATACGTAGAAGACACAATCATCGAAATTTGAAAATTTGGCAATTAGGAACTGAAATAATGAAGGACATATATGATGTTACGTCAACTTTTCCAAAAAAAGAAGATTACAGACTAACTTCTCAATTAACAGGATCGGCTGTATCTATGCCATCAAATATAGCAGAGGGTTCAGCAAGAACAGATAGAGCATTTGTCAATTATTTGGATATTTCTTTAGGATCTTCTTACGAATTGAGTACACAGTTAATAGCAGCTCACCACGCAAAATATATTTCTAACAAGAAATATATCGAATTAGATGACAAAAACAATGAATTCCAAAGAATGACTATTGGTTTTATTGAGACACTCTAAAGTCTTAATTCTTATATCTAAAGTCTTATTTCTTTGAAAAATATTTGATAAAAACTTAAAATTAGATTATTATGGAAATGACTGAACAAAAGGCTAATATGATCCGAGGTGGACAATTTATCGTCCGAGAGACTAAAGCACAGGATGTATTTACACCTGAAGATTTTAGTGAAGAACAAAAAATGATGCGTGACAGCGTCAAGGAATTTGTCGATCGTGAGATATGGGCAAAGAAAGAAGAGTTTGAAAAGAAAAATTACGCGCTTACTGAGGAAGTCATGCGTAAAGCTGGTGAACTCGGCTTTCTAAGCATTGCAGTGCCGGAAGAATACAACGGCATGGGAATGGATTTTGTCTCTACCATGTTGGTATGTGACTATATTTCAGGTGCTACAGGCTCAATTGCTACGGCATTTGGGGCGCAAACGGGAATAGGTACATTGCCAATTTTGTTCTACGGAAATGAAGAACAAAAACAAAAATATGTACCAAAACTCGCTACCGGGGAGTGGTTCGGCGCTTACTGCTTAACCGAACCAGGTGCAGGTTCAGACGCCAATTCAGGTAAGACAAAAGCTGTTTTGTCTGAAGATAAATCACATTATAAAATTACCGGTCAAAAATTGTGGA
>CAYMXD010000075.1:6699-8086 GCA_964394095.1 uncultured Mesohalobacter sp.
TGCCAATGTATTTATCGTTTTTGCAAGAATAGAAGACGATAAGAACATTACTGGATTTATCGTTGAAAGAGATGAAGATAATGGCATGTCTTTCGGTGACGAAGAGAAAAAACTCGGTATTCATTCGTCGTCAACCCGACAAGTGTTTTTCAATGAGACCGAAGTACCCGTTGAAAATCTTTTAGGTGAAAGAAACGGCGGATTTAAAATTGCCATGAACGCGCTAAATGTCGGTCGTATAAAACTCGCGGCTGCAACATTAGATGCACAAAGACGTGTTATAGATTCAGCTGTAAAATATGCCAATGACAGGGTTCAGTTTAAAGTGCCCATTTCCAGTTTTGGTGCTATAAAATCTAAATTGGCAGAAATGGCAACTGCAGCTTATGCCGACGAGGCAGCCTGTTATAGAGCAGCAAAGAATATCGAAGACCGTATAAACCTTAGAAAATCTGATGGTAATTCTCATCAGGAAGCTGAATTGAAGGGTGTTGAAGAATTTGCGATAGAATGTTCTATCCTGAAAGTGGCGGTGTCTGAAGATGCTCAAGACTGTACAGACGAAGGTATACAAATTTACGGCGGAATGGGTTTTTCTGCCGATACACCGATGGAATCGGCCTGGAGAGATGCTCGAATTGCGCGTATCTACGAAGGAACAAACGAAATCAACAGAATGCTATCGGTAGGGATGCTGGTTAAAAAAGCCATGAAAGGCCATGTGGATTTTATGGGACCTGCACAGGCGGTAGGCGAAGAGCTGACAGGAATACCATCCTTTGATGTCCCTGATTTTTCTGAAACTTTAGCCGAAGAATTAGACATGATGAAAAGATTGAAAAAAGTCTTTTTAATGGTCGCCGGTGCTGCAGCTAAAAAATATGGAACGGAATTGGAAGAACATCAACAACTACTTTTGGCTTCAGCAGACATTTTAATTGAAATCTATATGGCAGAATCTGCTATTTTAAGAACCAAGAAAAATGTTGATATTAAAGGTGAAGAAGCCCAGAAAGAACAAATCGCCATGGCGAAGTTAAAGCTTTACAATGCCGTTGATAAAATCAACCAAAAAGCTAAAGAAGCCATCATTTCATTCGCGGAAGGCGATGAACAAAAAATGATGCTGATGGGCTTAAAGCGTTTTACTAAATATCACAACTATCCAAATGTGGTGGAATTGCGAAATACCATTGCCGATAAAGTCGTTGCTGTAAACACCTACTGTTTTTAGAACATTAGTTATAGATTAAGGTTAAAACCCACAGTGCGAATCTGTGGGTTTTTTGGTTTAAAAACATAAAAATAATGGATCGTAATCTATTATTTTTAGGTTCTACTGCGAAAATAGTGGGTAAAGTTGTAAACCACCATGAAAAAAAAGGAT
>CAYMXD010000076.1:0-8050 GCA_964394095.1 uncultured Mesohalobacter sp.
TAAAAATTATCCGACTCTAAAAGCGAATGATGAGACCCGTGATGGCTTATGCTTTTGTTTTGAAAGACAAAAATCTGATTCACTACCTTATAGATTTATAACGCGATAAAGCCAATATCGTCAACAACCAAAACCACAATGAAACGGCAAATGCTTTTAATGTGGATAAGGTCCATAAAATCATCAATGCAGACAAAAACCATATCCAATCCCTTAAAGAAGAGATTGGTTTTTTGAGGGAGGTTTTGAAGAAGCGGGTGGAGCTTTAATTTAAAATTTTAAATTCAGAATTTTAAATTGTTTACATTTGATATTAATACAAGATTTAAATGAAACCCAAAATAACCGATATATCTCAACTTGACCTCAATAAGACCTATACCTATGCGAATTATTTAACATGGGCGTTTGACGAAAGGGTGGAGCTTTTTAAAGGTAAAATCCATAAGATAGGCTCAACACCAAAAAGAATACATAGCGAAGTGAGAGAGAAGATTGTAATGGGTATTTGGGAGTTTATAAAACCTAAAGCTTGCGAAATCTATACTGCTCCTTTTGATGTGAGGCTTAATAAAAATCAAAATTTATCACATCAAAATAACTATACAGTTGTACAGCCTGATGTTTGTGTAGTATGCCATAAATCCATTTTAGATGATTTAGGCTGTAACGGCGCTCCAGATCTTATCATTGAAGTTCTTTCCCCTTCAACAGCAAAAAAGGATTACTCAGAGAAATTTGATCTTTATGAAGAAAACGGGGTAAAGGAATACTGGATAGCAAATCCGGAAGGAAGGGCTTTACAAATTTTTTATCTTGAAAATGAAAAGTACCAAGAGTTAGAAACTTATGAAGAAGAGGAAGAAACTATATCTTCTAAATTATTTCCTGACCTAAAAATTAAAATGACCGATGTTTTTGAGTATTAGTTTAATGCTTATTCCTATGATTCCCCTACTTTAAATTGAACTCATAATCTGTTTAAAAGTTCATCAGGTGTTGAAACCTCTTCAGTAATTTAAAAGTATCAAAAATGAATTATCCAACCCATTACTTGTTGATAGGTTATAATGGAATTTATTCTATAAACTTAGAAGGCTTTCAGCTAAAACCTTCTGCTGTTATGAGAGCTTAGTGTTGGAGCTTTGAAAAGCTATGGTTCCAAACTCTTCGTAGAGCTAATATTACTCGATGCCTTAAGTTATCTAATTGCCGAAAAATTGATTGACCCGGAACGGGTCATATTATTTATAGGGCATACAACCTCATGCGATTTACGACCCCGAAGTGGGTTCAATATATTTTTGAATTTATGTTTGTTTTTGGGAAATTCAAGGATAAGCATAATTAGTTTTATCAAGAGATTTTAGCCTGTAATAAAAAATGCCTGTATAATTCCCATTTTTATGGCGTAATTACACAGGCAAAATCTTTAATAAAATTTTGTGGGTCTTAATTTAAATTTATCACCTCCAAATCCGGATTTTGAACTTTTAAGGCTTGCATAACCTGAGAGTAATTCTGTAGGTTACCGTCAAAATTTTCGAGAAAATCTGCAGGCAATATCGCTATTCTAAAAACCTGATTGTTTGTAAAGCCCGGACCAAGTGTATCCAAATTTGCATTACCATCTAAAAATAAATTGACGTCTAAAAATGTATGATTAAAGTTGTAAACAACTTGATTTCCTCCATCAACAAAAAATGATTGTGGTAGTGGCGTCCAGACATCAATTGGCCCTGAAGGGTCACTGACTTGTTCTTCGAGGAGATAAACCATCACGACATCACTTTCAAAAACTTCGATGTTATTGGGAAATGCAATTAAGTTAGAATAGCCATTACCAGGGGTAAAATTGACTTCTACATCAAAAACATTACCGATAAGTCCGTCGAATCCCGGAGGTCCCGGAGGGCCTTGTGGGCCTTCGCAACTCAGAAGAGTTACACTAATAAGTAATACAATTAATTTTTTCATGGTTTATTGGTTTTTAGGGTTAAACTCTAAACTTAAGGAATTTACGCAGTAGCGTTGTCCTGTTTCGGTTGGGCCGTCATCAAAGACATGACCAAGGTGACCGTCGCAGTTGTTGCAAAGAATTTCTACGCGTTTCATGCCTAATGTACGATCGGTTTCATAGCGAACAGCACCTTCTTTGGCTTTATCGAAACTCGGCCAGCCACAACCGCTATCAAATTTTGTGGTGCTGTCAAACAACTCGGTACCACAGCCCCGGCAGACGTAAGTGCCGTTTTCAAAATGCATATTATACTTTCCGGTAAATGGACGTTCTGTGCCTTTATTTCTCAGCACGTGATACTCCTCGTCGGAGAGTTTTTCTTTCCAGTTGATGTCTTCTTTATTGCTCATTGTTTTCGGTTTTTGGGATGAAATCTAAGGCAACACCATTAATACAATGTCGCTTTCCGGTGGTTTCACGTGGACCGTCGTTAAAGACGTGTCCAAGGTGTCCGCCACATTTCCCACAAAGCAACTCCTCTCTTTTATAGCCTAATTTTCTGTCTGAGGAATACGCCAAACTGCCTTCAATGGCGCGGTCAAAACTTGGCCAACCGGAACCGCTTTCAAATTTGTGTTTGGTTTCATAAAGTGGATTTTGGCAGGCCGCGCAGACAAAAGTTCCAGACTCTTTAATGTCTAAAAGTTCACTGGTAAAAGCCCTTTCTGTCCCGGCTTTTCTCAAAATTTCATATTCCATGGGCGTTAACTCTGCTTTCCACTCTTCATCGGTTTTAGTAATTTCAAAATCTTTTGTTTTAGATTCCTTTTGTGCTGAAGATTGGCAACTCCATAAACTACAGATAATGACTAATGATAAAATTGGTTTCATAATAATTTTTTATTTGTAAAATAACGAATTAAACTTAGTTTTGAAATTTGAGGTTTCGTTAATCTTTTAATAACAACTATTACTTTTAAATCAATATCGATGCCACAAATTATTAATTTACTAACGAAATATTTTTCAAAACACTGTATTTCAGTATTTTGTTTATTTTTATTTGATTTAAAATTAGTAATATTTTAACTTATTTAAGAACTAATTATGACCATAACCAGCAGCAAAAACACACAAATAAAATACCTCAAGCAACTTCAGTCAAAATCTAAATTAAGGTTGAAGGATAATAGTTTTGTGGTTGAAGGCATTCGTGAAGTTGAAATGGCTTTAAAGTCAAACTACAACTTTATAAAGGTGTTTACATCTGAAGGCTATAATTTTTCACATTATAATTTTTCGAAAAACACAGAAATCATATCTGTATCCTCTCATATTTATGAACACATCGCCTACCGGTCTAACACGGAGGGCATCATTGGTATATGTGAAAGTAAATCTCATAATTTGGAAGACTTAAAGTTTAAAACTTCAAATCCCTTAATATTAGTTTTAGAATCTCCTGAAAAACCAGGAAATATAGGTGCTATATTACGTACAGCCGATGCTTCCGGCGCAGATGCGGTAATTATTGCCAATCCACGCACAGATTTATACAATCCCAATACCATCAGGGCAAGTCTTGGTGCGGTATTTTCGAACCAAATTGCCCTTGGGAAGTCGGAAGATGTTAGGGCGTTTTTAGTAGACAATGGCATCAACATCTATTCTGCCACACTTCAAAATTCTAATTCGTATTTAGCACATGATTATCGTAAACCCACAGCCTTTGCAATGGGGTGTGAGGCTTATGGCTTAAGCGAAGTCTGGCGTAATCATTCAAATATTCAAGCTATTAAGATTCCTATGCAAGGCGAAATAGATTCTATGAATTTGTCGGTTTCTACCGCTATATTGACCTTTGAAGCCTTGAGGCAGAGGAGTATAGCTTAAGCCTTGGCAGGTGAATGGTAGGTAAAGATTTGCTTGTTGGGTTTAAACTTTAATCCGCTTTCTTATATTTATATACGGTTTTCGGTTCTATCTTTTCCGGTTCTATTTCTAAAACTTCTCCATTTTCAGAGACTATTAATGGGCTCTTTTTATAACGTTTGAATTCAACTAATTTTTCGTAAGCTTTTTCAAGACCAAGCACAATATCTTTTCGCATGTTTTTTAAATGCGTTTTATTATCCATAATATAAGTTGTTTAAATTATTCCATAGCTCTTTACTAAAAACGTTTTCTTTATTTTTTTCTCCTTCTGCTATAATTTCATAGAATTTCCCTGAGTTATCTATAAAAATCCAATCATCAACTAAAGTTTTGAATACCTTAAAAAAATTCTTTAGACCATTTTCATACCTTCTTCTAATCACATGTTCGGGAATATGATGCCCGCCTTCTTTAACTCTTGTTTCTACCCGTTTTATTGCCAGATTTGGAGAACTGAGCCAGAAAAATAGTAGTGTTACGGAAAACCTATTTTTCTGAGCTTCGATGACATAATTTTTGTAGACAAAGTCGTTTCAAAAGCAAAATGCTCATCTGAATTAATTAGGTTTTTTATCTTTTTTAGCATTAATCTACCTGCATGAATACCAGCTCTGTCAGGTTTAAAAGGCGATAGGCCTTTTGCGATTTCATCTGCATTGATAAATTCATCACATTGTAAAATTTCAGGGAGTAATGTGTAGGAAGCAGTTGTTTTTCCTGCGCCATTACAACCTGCTATGATATACAATTTTTTCATTTATAAATATTGAGAACAAATATAGCTTAAAATTATTTTCATTGAGTTATCAGAAACTTTCTTTCAAATAAATATCTCACTCGAACTCACGTGTTGAAATCCTATTTCTGTAAGTTTGTATAACAAAACTTAAATGAATTGTTTTTACACGTATTTAAGAAATTAGGCTACGCCATACTCACCCTTTTCGGCGTGGTGACGGTGATATTTTTTATGTTTTCGGTTTTACCGGGTGACCCGGCACAGATGATGTTGGGGCAAAATCAATCGCAGGAGCAAATCGATCAAGTTAAGCAAAAATACGGCTTTGACCAGCCGATTTCTTCGCAGTATTTGTATTACCTGAACGACTTATCGCCTTTGTCTTTGCACCGCACAACTTCCAATCACTACACCGCTTTGGATGCTGAGAAATACAATGCTCTTAAACTTATAGAATTTGGCAATTACCAACTCGCTTTAAAAACCCCATACTTAAGAGAATCTTTTCAGCAAAACGGCCGTTCTGTTGGGTCAATTATTGCAGAAACGCTACCCAATACCGCTATTTTAGCCCTTAGTGCCATTGCCATTGCTCTCGCTTTGGGGATAGTACTTGGTATTTTCTCAGCGATATATCAGGACACCTTTATCGACAAAAGCATTCAGATTTTAAGCACTTTGGGCATGAGTTTGCCTTCATTTTTTAGTGCGATATTGTTTGCCTGGTTTTTTGCATTTGTGCTGAAAGATATCACTGGTCTCAATATGACAGGTAATCTCTACGAATTGGATGATTTTGGCGAAAAACGCGAATTGATTTTAAAAAATCTAATCCTACCGGCGATAGTTCTCGGCATAAGACCTTTGGCGGTTGTCTCTCAGTTAATGCGAAATGCTTTGCTTGAAGAGTTGCAGGAAGATTATATCCGTACGGCAAGAGCTAAAGGGCTATCAGAGTTTAATATAATATACAAGCATGCGCTCAAAAACGCACTAAATCCCGTCATTACTGCTATTTCCGGATGGTTTGCGTCAATGCTTGCAGGGGCAGTGTTTGTTGAATATATTTTCGGCTGGAATGGGCTGGGCAAAGAGATTGTCAATGCTTTAGAAACTTTAGATTTGCCAATTATTATGGGTGCAGTCTTAATTATTGCGCTTATGTTTATCTTAATCAATATATTTGTAGATATCATTTATGCTTGGTTAGATCCAAGAATACGTTATTCAACTTAAAATCAAATTATTATGCGAAAACACATTGTTGCCGGTAACTGGAAAATGAACAAAACCCTTGATGAGTCTCAAGCTCTAACTCAGGATTTGTTAGCTAAAGTGCCAAAAGATACAGACACAGAGGTTATTGTTGCTCCAACGTTTCCCAACCTTTACCCGGTTCAGGAAATGATTAAAGATTCAAATATTTCATTGGCCTCACAGAATGCGCATTTTGAAGAAAGCGGTGCTTTTACCGGTGAAGTTAGTGTAGAAATGTTGCAAAGTGTAGGTGTGGAAACTGTCATCATCGGTCATAGCGAAAGACGTTCCATCTTTGGAGAAAGCCACGAGCTTTTAGCTCAGAAATCTTCAAAAGTTGTGAAAGCAGGTTTACAATTGATGTTTTGCTTTGGTGAAGTGCTTGAAGACCGAAAAGCAGACAAACATTTTGAGGTGGTCAAAACCCAACTTGAGGAGTCTGTGTTTCATCTAAGTGCAGACGATTTTAAACATGTAGTATTGGCCTACGAACCGGTTTGGGCTATTGGCACCGGCGAAACAGCTTCCCCCGAACAAGCGCAAGAAATGCATGCTTTTATCCGAAAATTGTTGAAAGACAAATACGGTGAGGAAACAGCTGAAGATACTTCAATCTTATACGGTGGAAGTGTAAAACCCAACAACGCCAAAGAAATCTTTTCTAAACCTGATGTTGATGGTGGCCTGATAGGCGGCGCATCTCTCAAGGCTGATGATTTTGTGAGTATAGTAACGGCATTCTAATGATAACACATGACATACGCGGAGGTTCGTTTTAGAGTTACACCACAAATTAAAGGGTTTCAAATCCTGATAGCACAGCTGAGCGAACTTCCGTTTGACAGTTTTGTTGAAGAAGCTAAACACCTGAAAGCTTACATCAAAATCAAGGATTTGTCTGAAGCAGACATACAATCTTGTCAGATATTCAGCAATCCCGAGTTTAACCTTGAGTACAGCATTCACGACATAGAAGACGTCAATTGGAATCAGGCCTGGGAAGATAATTTTCAACCTGTAAAAATCGCTGAAAACTGTGTGATTCGAGCGCCTTTTCATCCCCCTTTTGATGTGGAATTCGAATTAGTCATCGAACCTAAAATGTCATTTGGCACGGGTCATCATGAGACTACACATTTGGTTTTAAAAGCAATTTTAGATGAAGACCTTGAAAACAAATCCGTTTTAGACATGGGTTGTGGCACTGGAGTTTTGTCTATTTTATCTGAAAAAAAAGGCGCTAAATCCATTTTGGCTATAGATATTGATGAATGGTGTTTTGTGAATACGCTTGAAAATAAAGAGCGTAACGATTGCCATAAAATTGAAGTTAAACAAGGCAGCTCTGAGCAAATTGAAGGCAAGTTTGATGTGGTTTTAGCTAATATCAACCGTAATATTTTGATGGAACATTTAGGCATCTATGTTCAACATATGGCCAAAGATGCTGTCATTTATTTGAGTGGCTTTTATGAAAAGGATTTAAAATCTATTGACGACAAATGCGCAGAATTAGGTTTAAAGTATGTTAAACACCAATTAAAAAACGACTGGGTTTGTGCAAAATATTGCATTTATTGATTTCAACTTTTATATTTGTAACATGTTTAGTACCAAAGAAAAAATTCAGGAAGATGTACTGGTCGAGGAGCAAGTCTCCAAAGAACATGAGATTATTGTATATAATGATGACATCAATACTTTTGACCATGTGATAGACACTTTAATCGATGCCTGCGACCATAATCCGCTTCAAGCCGAGCAGTGTACTATTATAATCCATTATAACGGGAAATGTGGGGTAAAAACCGGGGCATATAAAGAATTAAAACCCAGATGTTCTAAGATTTTGGAAGCTGGGATTAATGCGGAGATTATTTAGAGCCTCCTGTCCCCCTGAGGGGGATTAATTTCTTTGCCCTAGCAGGCTACAAATCCTAAGAAAAACTTTTTATATTCAACTTATAATACACTTACTTTCAGGATAATAAGCCTTCGATTTAGCCTTTGTCGAGTTAGTCGAAATATGGTTATTGAGCCCTTCGAAATACTCAGGGCAGCACCTCATAAACATGCATATCAGTATTTAGTACAGAAACTTGAAACTTGAAACCTGAAACTTTTAAAACTCATAGTCTCCCGCAGAGTTTCGCAGATTT
>CAYMXD010000077.1:0-8026 GCA_964394095.1 uncultured Mesohalobacter sp.
CTAAAACTGGCTGTGGTAAAACAATCGCTGTTATTAATATTTTCAGCACGCACAAAAATGGTTTCTTGAACGGCAGAAGGTTGATAATTGTCCGGGTCGGTGATTGGATTCGTACCCGCATCGGCATCGGCCTGGGTGTTGTAGTAGGAGAGCTGAGTATTGGTGGCATTGGCAATACCCAGGGCTGCGGCATTATTCACCGTTAGATCAAAAACCTGTGTGCCGGAAAAATCACCACACTGCGATAGGGAAGGGGTTTGGGTGATTTCCGGTTCTTCAATGATGTTGAGCACAAAATCACTTACAGCAAAACAACTGGGATCGCCGTTATTCTGTACCCTCACCCAAATGGTCTGCGGGTTGGATGTATTGGTATAATTATCGGGATTGGGGATTGGATTAGCACCGCCCTGAGCATCGGCATCAGTAGTGTGGTAGGAAATACTATGGGTTGTAGAATCCTGATTAGGTCCAAATACGGTATTATTTTGCTGGGTGAGGTCAAATTGGGTTTGGCCGGTATTGCCTGTGGGAATACAAACGACAATGTCTTCAGCCTGATTGGCTTCCACATCGAAGATTTGGATTGTAAAACTGTCTACACTAAAGCAATCGCTGTTGTCAATATTTTCAGCACGAACAAAAATGGTTTCCTGAACGGCAGAAGCTTGATAATTGGCAGGGTCTGCAATAGGATTGATTCCTGCATCAGCATCGGCCTGGGTGTTGTAGTAAGTAAGTTCTGTATCTGCAGCATTGGCAATACCAAGGGCAGTAGCGTCGTTTTGGGTGAGATCAAAGGTTTGGCTTAAGCTGAAATCTCCACATTGGGTGAGATCTTGGGTTTGAGTGATTTCAGGACCTTCAAGAATTTCAATTGTAAAGCTAACGTCTCCGGCAAAACAATTATCATTAGTTCCATTTTGAACAACAACATAAATTGTAGTGATGCCATAACTTGAAGCTTGATAATTTGTAGGGTCCGGAATAGCATTGGCAGTGTTATTGTTGTCTGCATCTGTTTGATTTTCATAGTAAAAAACTGTGAAGTCTTCCGGATTTTGTCCGTTTAGTGCAGTAGCATCATTTACGGTGAGATCAATAGATAAATCACTCAATGAATTTACACAAAATGATAAGTCATCAAAATCAGATCCTATTTCTACTTCATCTAAAAACAAGGTGAAAGATGTAACTAAATGACAATCAGGATTCAAAATATTTTGAATTCTTATAAAAATTTCTTCATTATCTACACCATTGTAGGTTGTAAGTTGTGAACTGTCAATAGCATTGGCAGGATCACCCGCATTGGCATCTGCTTCCAGATTATAATATAAAATTTCAAAATCTGAAGGATTATCGAGTTGAAGGCTATTGACATTAACCTCGGTTAAATCGAAGGTAGCATTGGTATCACCACTACATTGTGTAAGATCTGTAATTGGATTATTGATGACCGGATTATCAAAAAAGGTAACTACGATTTCATCTTCTAATTGAGATGCGCCAGATGTAATAATAGATTTATAAGTACCACCTGGAGCTGTAACGCTAAGATTAGGCCCTATTTCACCAGGTATGGTTTCAAAATTTCCGGTGGTTGGGTTAAGAAGTTGCCATTCGTAGGCATCTGCACCACTAGCTTCAGCAAATATGGTGACAGTATCACCATCGCAGGCGTCAATATCTTCGCCAAGGACTAAATCCCCGCATGAAAGGCTTCCAGCATCTGGATCACCTTCGTTAATTTGTTGTAAACTTATAAAACCTTGACTTTGATTAAAATTTGTAATTACAATAATATAAAATTCACCAGCCTGTGCATTTTGTACTCCCATGTTTTCAATAGGAGCTGCAGAATAGCTACAGCCATCAAATAAACTCCCATCTGGTAAATCCGGTACTTCGGTATTTGAATTTAAATTATTACAATTTCCATCAGGACTATTAAAGGGTCCCCAAATTTTAAAATCCACATCTAAACCTGAACCACTTAAGTCAGCATTGGTATTTTGTTCAATTAAAAAAGCCAATTCACCACTGGTTTCAACCTCAAAATAAAACCAGGCGGGGTAGGGTTCCGATCCGAGACAGCCATAATCTGGTCCAGCTTCTGCATTCGGTAAGCCCCCAGTATCGTTACTAGAGTTTGGAAAAACAAGTGCTGACCCACCAGCACAAAATTGAAGCGCATCAGCACAAAAAAATGCAGAGGCTGAAACAACTTCAACAGGTATTTGCAATACATCATTTTCACATCCAAAATCATCAATGATAGTTACAGAAACGGTAAAATTACCAAGTGACTCATAGGTGTGCTGCGCAATAGGCGTAGTGGTCGTTAAAGGAGGAGTTCCATCGCCAAAATCCCAAATGTATTGGGGGTTGCTACCATTACCAGGGGGGAAAACAGGATTGATTTGAAAATTTGTTTCCTGAAAAAACTCTATTTCATAGTCTTGAGTAGCTGTGTTGAGTTCAGAAGGTACAATTTGATTTAATGTTGCAGTGGTAACTTCGCATGGCTCTCTACAACCAATTGTGGCTGCCCAACCGGGATTTGGAAAAAAAGTAGCGGATTGAAAAACTATTGTTAAGCACCCAGTTGGGTTTTCATCTGAAGCAGTAATGAAATCAAGTTCCGGATTACCAGCCAAATCACCGGAGAATGATCCTATTAACTGTGAGGGGTCTGCTGTGTCTGCATCATAAATTTCAAAACTTGTACCATTTACACCCGGAACTTCAAATTCAGTGAACTCCAAAGTAGTAATCAGCGTTGGATCGTCGGGGCAGATTGTAATGCTAAAATCTTCACCTGTTCCGTAATTATCATCTGCACCACCAGAGTCAAAAAACGTACCGCTGCATTGGTTAAATGTGCCATCCTGCATCAAAATATCCTGTGCAGAGGAGGTTAAAAACGAAAAAACAAATAGTATGAAGTAAACTTTTTTATTTATATACATTAAATACTGAAATTAAAGCTTAAAATTATTATGAAAAATCTGCGAAAAATAGTAAAATTATATTAAAGCTAGCCCTACTCATGTCATTTAATTATTTCTAAACTAATAGAACTGAAAAAAATACTTCAAGAGTATGTTTTTTTTAGATAAACCTTACTTATCAAAAGCTTTATTCTGAATTTATTATTTTAAAAATGATACTTTTGCCAAGAATTGATTTTACAATGAAGAACATATTTCTTTTTATAATACTTGTTGCAAGCATTAACATATATGCCCAAGATAGAAAGTTAAAAAAAGTGGATGCCGGTAGATCAAGAACACCAAACACACAAAACAATGCTCGTGATGCTAATAGTGTAGAAGAAACTAAAGAGAGACCACCAATTGACCAATATAAAATTATCAACCATAAAAATGATACCATAATTGCAGATACTAGCTTGACTATTCAAAAAGAATACAAGTATAATTATCTACGTCAAGACGACTTTGAATTATTACCATTCCACAACATAGGTCAAACTTACAATAGCCTGGGATATACATTCGATAAAGTATACCTAAGACCAGAATTTGGTGCACAGGCTAGAAATTTTTATTATATAGAAGCTGAAGATATTAACCATTTTTATGTGCCTACACCTTATACCGATTTATATTTCAAAACCACTTTAGAACAGGGGCAGAATTTAGACGCATCGTTTACAAGTAATTTTACAGATCGATTTAATTTTTACATTGCCTATAAAGGCTTAAGATCCTTAGGTAAATATCAGCATAGTTCAACTTCAAATGGCCATTTTAGAATGGGAGTAGCTTACAGTACTAAAAATGACCGCTACTATCTCAAAACTCATTTTACATCTCAGGACTTTCTTAATGAAGAAAATGGAGGACTTACTCCTACTGCGAGGCAACAGTTTATTGATGGTGAAGAAGAATTTCAAAATCGGGCATCTTTAGGCGTTCAGTTTGAAAATGCCGAAAATAAATTTGTAGGGAGACGATTTTTTATCGATCATTTTTTTAAGCTGAGAAAAGGTAATGACAGTACACAGAATGGGCAACTTCTATTAAAACACAAACTTTTTTTTAAAGACAAAACCTTTAGATATACCCAAACTCAATCTTCTGAAATTTTTGGTGTGGCTTTAGAAAATCAAAACCTTAATACGGAAGTACAATTTCAGGATGTTACCAATACCTTAGGTCTGAGCTATCAAATTAATCCTTTGGGTGTTTTTAGCTTCAATGTGTCTCATAGTGACTATAATTATGGTTACCAATCTGTATTTGTTGGTGAAGATTTTAGAGTACCAAATAGACTTAGCGGAGATATATTAGCTGTTGGGGGAGCATACAAAGGTGAAATAGGAAACTTCAGACTTCAAGGTGATATTCAATATAATATTTCTGGTGATTTTGAAGGTAATTATTTAAGAACTCAGGCCGATTATGACTTTACCGAAGACATTACAACAACTGCACGTTTGCATATTAATTCTCACGCCCCTAATTATAATAAACTTCTTCATCAAAGTGATTATCAAAATTACAATTGGTTCAATAATTTTGATAATGTTAAAACACAATATTTACAATTTGAAGTGAACTCCAAAACCTTTGGAAGGGCAGATGCTTCAATTACCCAAATACAGGATTATGCTTACTTTGGGTTTATTGATAACCCTAATCAGGATAGTGTTGCAGATTCTTTAGTAAGACCTTTTCAGTCTTCAAATGAAGTGAGGTACCTAAAATTGAAATACGAGAAAACTTTTTCTTATGGAAAATTTTCACTCGCAAATACCATCATGTATCAAAATGTATTAAATGGTGAAGATGTTTTTAGAGTACCAGACATTGTTACTCGTCAATCTTTATTTTATACTGACCGTTGGTTTAAAAAAGCCTTGTTTCTACAGACAGGATTCCATGTTAAATATTTTACCGGATATAATGCTAATGCTTACGATCCTGTTTTAGCAGAATTTGTAGTTCAGGATTTTGAAGAATTAGATGATTTTTATACACTTGATTTTTTCTTTAACATAAAAGTAAGACAAGCTCGTATTTATTTTAAATATGAAAATTTTACAACCTTGTTTGAAAATAATACCAGTTTTTCAGCACCCAACTATCCTTATCGTGATGCCGTGATACGATTTGGATTGGTTTGGAATTTCTTTTTGTGATAGATGATTTACTATTCTATTATTGAAACATTCAATTTTATTTAATGATTGTTCGCTAGACTTATCTTACTTTTGAACTTTATAAAATTTTAGGTATGAAAGGTGTTTTAATGGTAAATTTGGGTTCTCCTAAATCAACCGACCCAAAGGATGTAAAAACTTATTTGGGCGAGTTTCTGATGGATGAACGTGTAATTGATGTTCCATATATATTAAGAGCGATTTTAGTAAAGGGTATTATCCTTAATACTAGACCCAAACAATCAGCCAAGGCTTACAAAAAAATTTGGTGGGACGAAGGCTCACCTTTAATTGTACTTTCTGAAAGGCTCCAGGAGAAAATTGATAAATTTACAGAGGTTCCAATCTCACTAGCCATGCGTTATGGAGAACCTTCTATTCATCAAGGATTGAAAGAGCTGCATGATAAAGGCGTGGATGAAGTGCTGCTATTGCCTTTGTATCCGCAGTTTGCTATGGCCACAACAGAAACCATTCTGGTTTTGGCAGAACAGCTTAGAGATGAACATTTTCCAAAAATGAATCTTACTACCGTTCCTCCATTTTATAATCATCCGGATTATATTAATGTACTTTCGGCGAGTATTTACGAAAAGATAAAAGATTTGGACTATGATCATCTGCTTTTTAGTTATCACGGTGTACCAGAAAGGCATATTAGAAAAAGTGATATCACCAAATCACATTGTAAATTAGACGATAAGTGTTGTCAAACACCTTCTAAAGCACACAAATTTTGTTACAGGCATCAATGCTATGAAACGACAAGGCTTGTAGGTCAAACTTTAAAATTACAGGAAGGTAAGTTTAGTACGTCTTTCCAGTCCAGACTTGGTTTCGACCCGTGGTTAAAGCCTTACACGGATAGAACTATCGAAAAACTTGCACTTGGTGGTACGAAAAATATGGCCATTGTCACTCCTGCTTTCGTGTCTGATTGTTTAGAAACTTTAGAAGAAATTGCAATGGAAGGTGAAGAGATATTTCACGAGAATGGAGGTGAAAACTTTACTTTCATTCCCTGCTTAAATGATCGCGAGGACTGGGTAAAAACACTAAGCCGATGGATTGATGAATGGGCTACTCAAGGACAACCCAAGACCACAATGGCATGAGAAGCCTAAGCTCTAAAGAATTAGGTGAAAAATCAATCAGCAAATTACTGATAAAACAGTCTGTCCCGGCTTCCATAGGAATTCTGGTAATGTCTATAAATATATTGGTAGACACAATTCTTGTTGGAAACTGGATAGGTTCTGTTGCTATTGCTGCCATAAACGTTGTGCTTCCTGTATCTTTTTTTATTGCAGCATTGGGAATGGCTATAGGAATTGGTGGATCTTCAATTATATCAAGGGCTTTAGGAGCAGATAATAAAGAAAAAGCACTTACAACTTTTGGTAATCAAATTACGATAACTTTGCTGCTTACCATTACACTAGTAATTTTTGGGCTTATTTTTGTAAATGACCTCATACCGACTTTTGGAGGTAAAGGCGATATTTTTGAGCCTGCAAAAATTTACTATGAAATTGTGCTTTATGGTGTACCATTATTAGCCTTATGTATGATGGGCAATTCGGTGATAAGGGCAGAAGGTAAACCTATGTTTGCGATGATTGCCATGATTATACCATCGATTGGTAACCTAACTTTAGATTTTGTCTTAATCAAGGGGTTTGATATGGGAATGCACGGCGCAGCATGGGCTAGTACAATATCTTATGCTTTGTGCCTGGGTTTTATCGTCTGGTTTTTTCTATCTAAAAAATCAGAACTTAAAATAAGCTTTTCACATTTTGGGCTTCAAGCCGATATTTTAAGGGAGATTTTGGAATTGGGTTTTGTAACCCTAGCTAGACAGGCTGTAGTAAGTGTTATCTATCTTTTATTGAATAATATCTTATTCAAACTTGCCGGAGAGTCCGGTGTTACAACTTATGCTATTATTTCAAGAATGTTGATGTTTGCGTTATTTCCCGTATTAGGCGTAACTCAGGGATTTTTGCCAATAGCCGGGTATAATTATGGGGCAGATTTAAAAGCAAGGGTTCGGGAATCCATAAATAAAGCTATTTTATATGCTTCAGGACTTGGGATAATTGTGTTTGCTTCTATCATGACTTTTGCAGAGCCCATAGTTAAAGCTTTTACTGATAATGCTGAAATTATTGAAAAAACACCATCGGCTATGCGTTGGGTCTTTGCAGCCATTCCCATTGTAGCCATACAGATGATAGGTTCAGCTTATTTTCAAGCTATTGGGAAAGCAAAACCAGCCTTTTTACTAACTCTTACCAGACAGGGGTTTTTCTTTATACCCTTAGTTTTGATTTTACCGGAATTTTATGGTGTATTTGGGGTATGGATTTCTTTTGCCTTAGCAGATTTACTATCAACAATTGTTACGGGTTATTTCTTGAGAAGAGAAGTTAAAAAAACACTATACTAATATAATGTAATATGCTTAGCCGAATGATCACCTCATTTTTAACTTTAGTTTTTGATCTGGATGCATTTTTTTGAATTATGAAACTATTGACTTAGGCACTTAATTACTACAAAAATTTTTTTAGAAATAGTACTTATATCAAATAAAATGCACATCATCAACGTCTTATTTTTAGGTATGGATTAGGGGTCAAGCAAAAAAGTTAGGGGATTGTAAAATATATCCTCAATATTCTATATTGACTTAGACCGATAGATAATCAAATTAAACCCTTAAAACGCTTAGTTTTTTGTCATGTCATTTTTAGCCCACGGTTTAAACCGTGGGCTAAAAAATAAAGATTGCATCTCGTCTTAATGGTTTTAACCATTTACAATATTAGG
>CAYMXD010000078.1:0-7986 GCA_964394095.1 uncultured Mesohalobacter sp.
AAAAAGGAATACAATTAAAAGAATAGATGTATTGAAGGAAGTTTTTAGATTTTTCAAGACTGTTTGATTTTATTGGACTAAAAATAATTCATTTGTACCTCAAGCTCAAATATAGCAGATAGATTATTTATACCTAATCCTTATTTCAACCAGCGTTCCTTCGGCCTGACCTTTGTCGTCCTTAAGGTCGTGAATTTGAACGTGATCTACTGTTGAACGGTTAAAGTTTTTTAATCTTTCAGAACTGATCCTAATGCCAAAGGATTTTTTGGTATCTGAACTTAGTTTTGCTGAAGCTTCCCGACCAATACCGTTGTCACATATTTTTATGATATAATCATTTTCGTCTTCCTTTTTTATTGAAATATTCAATTTTCCTTTACCATCTTTATAGCGCAACCCATGCCATATCGAATTTTCTAAAAAAGGCTGAATAAGCATTGGTGGGATATAAATGGATTCCAATTCTATACCGTCTTCGATTTTAAAATCAATTTCAAAAGGGTCTTTAAACCTCATTTGTTCCAATCTGAGATATTCTTTAACGGACTCCATTTCTTCCTTTAGGCTTATAACTTCACGTTCTGAATGGTTCAAAATTTTACGAACCAATCTGGAAAAGGTTGCTATGCCTTCGCTGGCTTTTTCGGTATTACCTTTTAAAACTAACAATCGAATGGAGTTGAGCGAATTGAACAAAAAATGCGGATTGATCTGCGCTCTTAAGGCCTTGCGTTTTAAATTGTATATTTCTTTCTCATAAGCCAACTTCAATTTCTCACGCTGTCTTTTTTGACGGATTTTGTAGATTATTGGCAGGCTTATCAAAGTTATAAGAATCAAAATTATCAGGACTTGAACCCATAAGCGTTGCCAGAACAGAGGAACAATTTCAATGGGAATGTTCATGCTGTCCCAGACCTTTCCGTTTGGGGATATTGCTCTCAATTGTAAGGTGTAATCCCCATGGTCAAGATAAGGAAAACTTAATAGTTGACTGGAATTGGCGGTATTCCAATCGGTTTTTCCGTTTTGATTTAAACTATATTCTAATCGAGAACATTCTTTTTCTACAAAGTCTAAGATGCCAAATCTGACCGAAATGCTGTTTTCCTTAAAGGGCAGTCTAATTTTTGTTCCATTATACATCTGATTTTTTCCGGCTATGATTAATTCGTCTATGTAAATTTTGGGTTTTGGAAGATTTTGATATTCAAAGTTAGAAGGATCTGCAAACCCATTGCCAATGACCAAGTGGCCTTTTTGGTGATGTTTTGAATTTGGTTTACCCCAAAAGCTTTGGTGAACACATCGAGCTTTTGGCTGTTTTTGTTAAAAACAGCTAAGCCTTTATTTAGATTTAGGTATAATTTCGGCTCCCTGTCAATCACATTTTCCAGTAATTCATTCCTTAAACGATCACCGCTTTTAATCATAAACAAAGGATTAGAGAGGCTTTCAGGTTCAAATAACCCCAGACCGCTTTCTCTGGAGCCGATCCAAATTTTGCCGTTGGGGTGTTTTGCAAACCCAACAATTTCTTTAAAGTATACATTGTCAAGTTCTGTTGAATTTTCGGGATAAGGGAAATTCGAAAATATTTGAGTTTTAGGGTTGAAAAAGCAAAATCCGGCTTCTGTACCAAACCAAATCTTTCCTTTGCTATCTTCGTAGATGTCAAATATCCAACGATCGGTATGCGGTTGAGATCCTGAGAAATTGGGGCTGTAGCGAGTTAATTTTGCTTTTGGAATATTGTATTTTAAAATGCCTTTCACTTTGGTGCCTATCCACAAATTGCCTTTAGAATCAATAAAACTGCTGATGATGGAGAGTCTGCCGTTTTCCTCTAATTGATTAAAGAATGCTCTAACCGGTTTGATGTCAGTAAGATTTGAATCCAGAAAATATAAGCCCTCAAAACCTTGGAGGTAGAATTTTCCTTTGTATTGATGAAGACCTTCTAAAAAATTTAAATCAAATGCTCTTTCAGGTTTGTATTTTAGGCGTCTTACAAAATTCCAGTTTTTATCATAGACATTGACCTGGTCTGTTGTTTTGGGCAGTACGATATATTGATTGGTCTGTTGATTAAACTCTACGTCTTCTATGGCGTACCCGAGATATTGATAATCCGTAAAGCCTTTTTCTAAATATACCTTGATCAGCCCCCGATTAGACGCGACCCAAAGGTGCCCAAATTTCCCTTGTAGCATTTTTAATGCACCAGGCATTTCAGATGAGCCATCAGCTTTTTGGTTGACCATTGCAAGCTCTTCGGTTTCTTTATCCAAAATAAATAAGCCTTTACTCCAAATGCTGATCCAAAGGCTATTCTCATCTCTTTTTGAGATTTGGTGAAAATTGTTTTTTACCGGATTGGCCGGAAAGGGCGGTTCTAATTTTATAGATTTAAAGGTTTTGGCATTTAAATCATACTTCAAAACACCGCCGCCGAATGTTGCTATCCAAAGCGTGGTTTTGTCCTGAATATAAATGTCGAGGATAACATCTTCGTAGCCATTGAACTGGATGGGATTCTCCGTATTCTGCTTACTGATCGGCAGTGTTCTGACCGCTTTGGTTTTTTTATTCAATACAAAAAGCCCGTTAAAAGTGCCAATCAAAAGTTCATCAGCATTTGTAGGATGATCTATCATGGTTCGGGACGTATTGATGCCTCGTTTCTCAGGTTCAGAGACAATACTGTCTATAATAAATAATTCAAAATCCTGAGTGTCTTCATTAAACCTGGCAATGCCTTCCCTGTGAATGCTTAGCCAAATACTACCTTGCTTATCTTCATAAAAATCAAAAACACGCTGATCTGGCAATGAATTCTCATCTGTTAATTGCGGGGTAAAGTTTTGCTTTTCGCCGGTATTTAAATTCCACAGGCCTATACCTCTGTATCGGTAGTAAATCCATAAACGATTTTGAGAATCGCAGTACACATTGTAAATGTCATTACTCAGCAGATGAGGTTCATTTTCTGTGGTATAAGTCCGAAAATGGTGGCCGTCGTATCGCTGTAGTGAATTTCCTGTGGCTATCCAGATAAATCCATCATTGTCTTGAGCTATGTTTCGGATATTGTTGCTGCTTAACCCGTTTGATTTATCATAGCGTTGAAAGATAACCCCCGGTTTTTCTTGTGCTGAGGTTATCAGGACTATTATACAACATATAAATAAGAGTAAGTTTCGCAAAACGGACTACATGTTAGACTTGGTTTTAAAAATTATCCAGGAAAGCACTTCTCCGGCTTCGGCTGACATCCACATGATCGCCGTTGGACATGGTGACAAATCCACCTTTACCGCGATGATACATGCTGATGTGCTTTAAATTTATTAAATGGGAATGGTGAACCCGATGAAAATTATTATCCTTAAGTAATAATTCTAAGTCTTTAAGGGTTTTACAAACTAAGTATTTATCATCTGTACATAAGACTTTAGTATAATTGCCATCAGCTTCACAACGAATAATATCATCAACTTTTACAAATGAAACCCCTTGTTGGGTAGGGAGCGGTATTTTTTCCTTAGTATTCAGCCTGCGATCCATTTGCTTTATCAGGGTATTCAGTTGTTTGGAAGAAAAGCCTTGTTGTAATCTGTTTTCCACTTTTTTCACCGCATTAATTAGTTCGTCAGCACTGACGGGTTTAAGCAGATAATCTGTGGCATTAACCTTGAATGCTTTAATGGCATATTCATCATAAGCCGTAGTGAAAATAACGTGAAAATCAATATTTCTAATTTTTGCTATGATTTCAAAACCCGTCATGACCGGCATTTTGATATCCAGAAAAACTACATCCGGTTGATGAGAACTTATACATTCAATGGCCTCTTTGGGATTGGTAATTTCAGCAATGACTTCAACCTGAGGCTGGTATTTTTCCAACAATAAGCGAATGCTTTCTATGCAGTGGTCTTCATCATCTATGATTATCGCTTTCATGGAAAATGTTTTACTTCAATATAAATACTAACAAACATAAAAAAATCTTAGTTATCAGAAAGGATACTAGCGGTAAAACTTCCCGTAACATCAGTAGTTGATTGACCGTTTACAGGGCTCATTGTTACGTTAATTTCACCTTCAATAGTATTGTCATTAACTGCGTTTATTGTTATTGTTCCAGAGTCAGGGAAATACGTTGTAGAATTATTGTATTGAAAAGCCATTGTATTAGATCTCATCCCGGTGCCTGTGGCATTAACAGCTTGATAAGTGCCCGTATCGAAATCATTAACATCGTTACTACTAAGGTCATAATTCATCACAATATTATCAGGAAATCTATCTCCAATACGAATTCTTAATAATTGATCTTCAGTTATTTCCCAAGTTGCATAATCTCCTAATGTCTCATTTAATTCTCCTGAAAAGCTCACATCAGCGGTTCCGGTTCCGTTGGGGTTATTCGGGTTTTCATTATTTTCATTTTCGCTGTCATCATCGCTACAAGCTGATAGAACTATAAATAATAGGCTAAGTAGTGTAATAGTGGTCTTCTTAATCATATTTTTAATTTAAAATTATTTTAGTCTTTAAGTCTCATCACCAATTGCATTTAGTTTTTCACTAATCATTGAAAAAGCGATGAGTTATATATTTGATATTGGTCAGTTAAAGTTTAGGTATTGTATTGAAATCTGAAATAGGTTCAATTCTCATTATTTGAATTGACTATTCAATAGCATAAAATTCCAATTGAGATTCTATTTTATTATTTGCTGTGATGACGTTGTCAAGGTTCGGGGAAAAGACTGTGAGGTCTGAAACCTGCATTTCATCTACCTGTTTCTGGTTTTCAATATTGATCATATGAACATCGCCCGGTCTCAGTAAATTTCCTTCAGTTATAAGCAGCATATAATCCTCTGTCCAGAGAGACCTTTCTACATTCTTTATTTTGATATTGCTTTGAAAGTTACCCTTGACATCATAAAACGCCACGCCTTTTTCACCAACCATGATAAAGCCTGAAGGCAACAGATCCATAGCGTAAACACCACCTATTGTTGCTTTTTTTAGTGTGATGTCTTTTTCTTCTTTTAGGGTTTCTTTATCAAGAAAATACAGTCTTTTACCATTGTGGACGAGATGATTTTCAGTAGTGAAAAGCCAGGGTTTTCTATCGTCAACTAATAGAGGTTGCTTGACTTTTACAGGCCCAACCAATATTTCGCCGGTAGATTTATCGATATTGGTAAAGAAATTTTTACCAATTCCAAATTCCTTTATCAGTAATTTTTCACCGGTCAGGTCAACAATACCGGCGGAGTCATCCAATTCATCGGACTGCCATATTTTTTCCCCGGTTTTGATATCATGGGCATATACCCATTTGCCCTTAGTTGAAAAATCACTTTTGACGTAATAAATGTATTGATCATCAAAGACAGATTTTGAAGGTCTTATCCAGTCTTTTTCGAGCTTAACTGTTTTTATTTTTTTGTCTTCCTCATAGGTTTCTTGAGAAATGGCTTCGTAAATAAGTTCATTGGTTTCCAGGTCGTAAGCTTCGGGACCAAAGTAATCGAGGATATACATATCGTCTAAAATATGGATTCGATTCTTAGCAAAACTGCCTTTAAAATCAACCTTTGCATTTTCTTTGCCAGTATCTATATCAAGCCTGACCAAATAGCCCTGTTTGATAAAATAATTAGGGCTGAAATCGGTTTTGCTGTCTGTAAGGGCTTTCGGATTAAAATTCACAATCATGAGTTCATTGTAATCCGGAAGAATTTTGATTTCACCGATTTTAAGTGCTCTTTTATCATAAGTCCAGTTTTCAACGCCTGTTTTTTTATTGATGCTGCTTATGCCTTCACTATGGGTCAGTAGAAAATCATCAGTGCCAGGCAGTGAAGTTATAAAAGCACCGGCACGTTGACTCCCAACACCTTCGCGACTCAATGCCTCTGTTTGTATTGAAGTAAATGCTTCATTAGCCAAAATAGACCCCATAGATAAGGACTGTGATGCCACCGCAGATGCTGCCGTAGCGGCCATAAGCATGCCTAATTGCTTGTCTTTGCCCGGCGTATAGCGGTATTTGTCCGTTTCCCAAAGTTTTTCGCCTGTACTTAAATCATAGCCCATGACCACATTTTTTTCAAGATTCCAATCCAAAATAATGATGAGGTTTTCTTTTTCGAAAAGCCAAAAGCCATTGCCCTCGTCTAACCGGATGTTGCTAATCATTTCTCCTATCTGCCCACCTATAAGATCAGAGACAAAAGAGGCATCACTATTTGACTTAGGTACACATTGGTATTCAAAAATAACCTCTCCTTTGTTATCAAGCGTCTTAACATTTTCGCTGGTGAGCATCATCACATGATTTCCTGACGGCGATATTTCAAATTCGGTTAAATCCCCTTTAAGTAGGGTGCCAAACGAGCGGTCGATATCGTAGTTATAGACTTTTTTGAACTGCTGAGCCTCTATCGCGTGGCATAGAAATACTAATAAGCAAATGGAAATGAATTTCATTTTTTTTATGATTTAAATTTGATTGATAACAAATACTTTGCAATAATACGGGCATTAGTATCCTTTTTAAAGGCGTACTTAGCTCCTTGTACTATTGATTAAATAAGTGGTGGGGTTTTATTAGTAATCGAAATTTAAAACTCTAAGAAATTCCTTTTTCTTGTAAAATTTAAGTTGAATGTCTTACTAAAACATCACGAATAAAAAAAGCCACTGATTATAACAATCAATGGCTTTTAAAATATCGGTAATGAATTACTATTTAATTTCTAATAGGTTTTCGTCTTTCACAATCTCAGTATTTGAAACTTCAATAATGTTATCAGTTTCCGTTTGAGAACCTATGCTTTCTACATTATCTTTAGCATGATCGCCTAAAAGCGGTGCCATAACTAAACCAATCAGACAGGTTAACTTAATGAGGATATTCATCGATGGTCCGGAGGTGTCTTTAAACGGGTCACCAACGGTGTCACCGGTAACGGCGGCTTTGTGAGCATCACTGCCTTTGTAGGTCATTTTACCATCAATTTCTACACCGGCTTCAAAAGATTTTTTCGCATTATCCCAAGCACCACCGGCATTGTTTTGGAAAATCGCCCACATCACACCGGAGACACAAACACCTGCCATATAGCCACCAAGGGGCTCCGGACCAAATACAAGTCCGATAATGATCGGTGAAATAATGGTTAATAAGCCTGGCAGAAGCATTTCTCTTAAGGCAGCTTTAGTTGAAATATCTACACATTTAGCGTATTCCGGCTTAGCTTTACCTTCCATGATGCCGGGGATGTCTTTAAACTGACGTCTCACTTCTTTCACCATTTCCATGGCGGCTTTACCCACAGATTTCATGGCAAGTGCAGAAAAGACAACCGGAATCATTCCACCGACAAACAACATGGCCAACACATCCGCTTTAAAGATATTGATACCGTCAATACCCGTAAAGGTGACGTAAGCGGCAAACAATGCCAAAGCAGTTAAAGCTGCCGATGCAATGGCAAAACCTTTACCAACCGCAGCGGTAGTATTACCTACCGAGTCTAAAATATCAGTACGTTCTCTTACGATATCGTCAAGTTCGCTCATTTCGGCTACACCGCCGGCATTGTCGGCAATCGGCCCAAAGGCATCAATAGCTAATTGCATAGCGGTTGTCGCCATCATCGCAGAGGCGGCAAGTGCCACACCGTAAAAACCGGCGAGAGCATAAGAGCCGTAAATGGCCGCCGCAAAAAGCAATACTGACCAAAACGTCGATTTCATTCCAACCGCCAAACCGGCAATAATATTGGTTGCTGCTCCGGTGGAAGAATTTTTAACGATATCTAAAACCGGTTTCTTACCCAGACTGGTGTAGTGAGCGGTAACAAACGAAATGAGTGCACCCACAGCGAGACCAATTGTACTTGATAAGAAAACATTCATGGAAGGTATACTTTTTACGCCTTCACCAAAGAAGTT
>CAYMXD010000079.1:0-7975 GCA_964394095.1 uncultured Mesohalobacter sp.
CTTAAAGACTTAGAATTTTTAAGTTTGGTGTCCACAAAGTTTCTGCTTGATCCTTTATATGTTGATAGTCAATTGTATAACATAACTTTTTATAGCAAAAAGGTCTGGCTGGTCTGTGATAAAAGCTAGCCTCTATCCAAAAAATATAAGTTTATATGAAGATGGTATGTATTGTATTTAAAATTGTGTTATTCCTAATGAATTTTTTCGGCATAAAGTGAACAACTAAATCAACAAAACTAATTTTTAATACTAATATTTTGATTGTATCATTATAATTTGTTTTATTGTATATTAATTGTTAAAAATATTAACTAAACTATAGTGATATGAAAAAATTTATCAGATTTTTTATTGGAATAGCTCTTTTTTTGTTGCTTGTATTTTACAAAAAAATTGTCATATATTTAGGTTTTGATGATTTTTGGATCTCTAAGACACTACTAAAGACAAAGTATATTATTTCTTTGGGTATATTCTCTTGGATTATTATAGAAGTTATAAGGCTCTTAAAAAAACGTATACTAGATCGGTACGATATTCAATTTGAGGATAATTTAAAATCCAGAAAGCTCCATACGCAATTCAATATTTTAGAACGTGTGGTTGTCTTTTTACTTATTATTGTAACAATAGGTTTAATGCTGATGTCTATCGATAGTATTAGGGAGATTGGCATTGGCATATTTGCCTCAGCAGGAGTTGCCGGTATCATAGTAGGTCTATCTGCTCAGAAAATGGTAGGTGCTGTATTAGCAGGAATTCAAATTGCCATTAGTCAACCATTTAGAATAGATGATGCGGTCGTTGTTGAAGGCGAATGGGGTTGGATAGAAGAAATTAATTTAACTTACGTTGTCGTTAGGATTTGGGATAAGAGACGTCTAGTTTTACCTTCGACCTATTTCTTAGAAAAACCTTTCCAAAATTGGACCAGGACTACTGCAGATATTCTCGGCACTGTTTTTATTTATGCAGACTACAGCATCTCTGTTGATGTTCTTAGAGAAGAGCTTAACAGGCTTCTCGATAAAACAGAATTATGGGATAAAAAGGTTAAAGTGGTTCAAGTGACAGATACCAAACAAAATTATATGGAAATAAGAATTTTGGTTAGTGCCAGTAATTCACCAAAAGCATTTGATCTTAGAGTTTACATCAGAGAAAAAATGATTGAATTTATCCAGAAAAATTATCCGGAAAGCTTACCAAAAACACGTATCAACATCGAAAAAAGCTAATGCTTTACCTTTGGCTATAAATGTATGTTTTAAGAAATGAAATAGACTAAAGTATTGGTCTTCCTTAAATATATCTAAAAATAAAATATATGTTAGATGATATGCTGTTGATTTAACTACATTTAAACATCATGGGTAAAGATGAATTTTTCAAAAAAATCAGTTCTATTTTTTTAGATGAAAAACTAAAGGAAAGAATTGAAAAGATTGTTGTGAGAACTGCAATAATATCCTTTATACTTCATCTACTTTTTATAGCGGTGGTGGATACTCATATTCTCAATTCACCAGCTTTCAAAGATTTAACTATAAGTCCTATATCTGCAATTTACACCCCTTTCTCTATTATTTTAATTTACGAGGTATATCTACTGGTCTATTATCTCCCTAAATCGATCACAAATTATATAGGAAAGCAATATGAAATCATTACCCTGATTTTAATTAGAAAGTTATTTTATGATTTATCTAAACTGGAATTTTCATCAGAATGGTTTTCTATAGAAGGCGATTTAAAATTTACAGTTGACATTATTGCCACATTGGTCTTGTTTACTTTAATTTTTTTGTTTTATAAAATAAACGCCAAAAATAGAAAAAAAGGAATAAGCTTAACCGATAAGACTAAAAGGTATATCCGCCTAAAGAAAGTATTTGCAAGTCTTCTAGTGCCTACTGTTGCCGGTTTAGCTATGTATTCATTAGGCAATTGGCTTTATGAAACTTCGGTTGACCCTTACGCTTTGAGTACATCTATAAAATCTATAAATACAATATTTTTTGATGACTTCTTTAGTATTTTGATACTTACCGATGTGCTATTACTATTATTTTCATTTCTTCAAACTGATGAATTTAGCAGGGTCATCAGGAATTCTGGTTTCATTATTTCTACCATTTTAATAAAGCTCTCATTTTCAGCAGATGGTATACTTAATGCAATTTTGATCGTGGTTGCCGTAAGTTTTGGCGTTATTCTTCTTTATATTTACAGCCAATATTCAAAAATTGAAGATTCTAAGGGATTAGATTAAATAATTTTATCTAAGTTTAGTTGTTTATGAGAAAGTATATCATTATTCTATTGGTGTCGAGTTTTGCAATCGTCAACGCTCAGGAAGTGGCTGTTATGCATTACAAAGGAGGTGGAGACTGGTATAGTAATCCTACAGCCTTACCAAATCTTATTCGGTTTTGCAATACAAACATAGACACTGCTTTAAACCCCAAAGCAGCAACAGTAACTCCAGAATCACCAGAATTATTCAACTACCCCTACGTTTATTTAACCGGCCATGGAAATGTATACTTTTCTGATGAAGATGCCAAAAATTTGAGAAATTACCTCTTGAGCGGTGGATTTTTGCATGTTGATGACAATTATGGTTTAGATCCCTATTTCAGAAAAGCAATCAAAAAGGTTTTTCCCGATAAAACTTTAGAACCTTTAGCTGCAAAGCATCCCATTTTTAGCGCGGCATACGATTTTCCTCAAGGCTTACCAAAGATTCATGTGCATGACGGAAAACCACCCCAACTCTTTGCCTTAACCCATGAGGAGCGCGTAATACTGGTTTATTCCTACGAAAGCGATTTAGGTAACGGCTGGGAAGACCCGGAAGTTCACAACGACCCTGAAGATGTAAGGCAACAAGCTTTAAAAATGGGTGCCAATATCATAAAATACGCCTTCACAAGATAAATAAAATCATGAAACAGTTATCGCATCTGGATTATGAAAAGAAATACCATAATTTAACTTTAATAGTTATATGCGACAGACTAAAGTCTTCGGTTAATCTTGGGTCTATTTGTAGAATTTCTGAAGCTTTTGGGGTTTCAAAACTATTTATTCACCGTGATGATATAGAGTTTTTAGACCAGCCCAGATTTATCAAAACCTCGAGACATGCTTTTAAAAATCTAGAGATTCATAATTATGATGGTATAAAAAATCTCATAGGAAAACTAAAGTCTGAACATTTTAAAATCGTTTCTCTTGAAAAATGCGATAAAAGTGTAGTCCTTAGACAAATAGAATTTCACAACAAAACTTGTTTAATAATTGGCCACGAAAATACAGGTGTAAATCAGACTTTCCTCGATAATTCAGACCATGTTGCTCATATAGATATGTACGGCAATAATAGCAGTATAAATGTTTCACAAGCCACAACCATTGGACTTTATGAATGTGTTAGACAGCAATTATGACAAGTTTTAGTAAGCTATTAAAACCAGAAGTTCAGGAATTTATAAAAGCTCATGAGAATGATGATATTGCAAGTCTTGTTCTAAAAGGAAGCCCATTTAAGAATGTTGATATTCAATGGATTGCACAGCAAATAAAAGGCAGACAAGTGGCTAAACAAAAGTTACCATATTTGTATAAGATCAATAATATTGTATATCCACCTAAGCTTAACCTGGAGCAGGCTTCTTCTCAGTTTACGGCAAAATACAAATCAAGCATCGTTGGCAATAACATCAGTCTAATAGATTTAACCGGAGGCCTTGGTATAGATACAATTGCCTTTACATCAAAAACTAATAAGGTTACTTACTGTGAAATAGATTCTGAAACGTTTTCATATGCCACCCACAATTTCAGTTTACTAAAAAAAGATATCAAAACCTATCAAACAGATGGTATACAGTATTTACAACTCAGCACAAAAAAATACGATTGGTTATATCTAGATCCGGCAAGACGAGATTGTTTTCACAACAAAGTCTTTCAACTTCAAAATTGCATGCCAAATGTATTGGATCATATGAATCTGTTCAAGTCTACATCTAAACAAATGATGATTAAAATTTCACCCCTGTTTGATATAAATTTGAGTTTAAAACAACTTCCGGATATTTCAGAAATCTATATTATTGCTTATAAGAATGAAGTGAAAGAATTATTACTAATTTTAGATTTTAAAAACGACATAAAACATATTAAAGTCAAAGCCGTAAATCTAGGAACAGACCATAAGACGTTTACAAATAATTATCAAGATTTAAACCTTACTCAAGACCTATCCCTGCCATCAAAATATCTTTACGAGCCCAACGCTGCAATAATGAAATCGGGTTTTTATGGCGCTCTATGCCAAACCTATGGTGTAACTGCACTAGCTGTAAACTCTCATTTGTTTACCTCAGAAAAACTAATAAATTTTCCTGGTCGGCGTTTCAAAATTCATAAAGTGATTTCTGCAAAAAAGAAAGAGCTTTACAAATACCTGCCCTCAAAACAAGCAAATATAAGCACCCGCAATTATCCTTTAAAACCTCAACAGATTAAGAAAAAATACAAACTAAAAGACGGTGGCTCAAATTTTGTTTTTTTTACCGAAAACATCAAAAAAGAAAAAATTGTATTAATTTGTGAAAAGATAAAAGAATCATGAAATACATCTTGACTTTACTCCTAATAAGCTTCAGCAGTTTAACCTACTCACAATGTGATTATAGCCATGTAGAATATAATAACACAACAGGAAAAGGAGTTATAAAAAGCTATCCCTATACTCTAGATTTTTATGAAACCCCCATGAATGGCAGACTTTTACTAATAAGCTTAATAAGAGCTGGCAATCAGTATTTCATGGATTTAGAAATAACAAAAGATTCATCGGCTCAGGATTTAGAACCAATATGTCTTGAAAGCGGCTCTAGACTAAGTTTTTTGCTGAAAAACAATACCTCTATTAGTCTCCCACATGTAGAGGATAAAATTTGTGGTATTAAAACCTATGACAGAAAATCGGGATATACTTCAGTATCAAATTACGGCTTATTTATGATAACCCAGTCTGGATTTGATGAACTCCTAAAATCTGAAATCACACTTATAAAAATTACTGATAAAGATTACAAAAAAAGTTTTGTTATAAAAGATGAGCTAGAAGCACCTGTTGATGATGGGTACAAAATCACCAAACCCAGTCGCTTTTTTATTGATAATATTAAATGCATGACCAACCCAAAATTTGAATAACTACTTAGATGGGGGCTGCGATGGTCTCACCTCAATTTTACTTGGTAATGATCTAGGATTAAGTTTAAACAAATCAACGACTATTTCGCCAAGGTCTTCAATTTGAATTTTCCTGGCATCAGATTCGTCTGGTTCATTACCATTAAAATAAGTTGCAACAGATCCAGGCATAATGGTAGAAACATTTACACCTTTTTGTCTTAAATCTAGCATAACCGCCTGAGTAAAGCCAGTCACACCAAACTTACTCGCATTGTATGCTGCACCTCCTGCAAAGAAATTTGTGCCTGCCAGGCTTGAAATACTAATAAAATAACCTTTACTTTCTATCAAGGCCTCTACAGTAGATTTTATGGTGTAAAATACACCTGTAAGATTTGTATCTATAACCTCGTTCCAGTGGTCTATTGACAAATCTTCTATGCTTCCAAAACGACCTAGACCGGCATTTGCAATCACATAATCTATCTGACCAAAATCTTTGAGTGTTTGTTTTACTGCTTGTTCTAATGCTTTATGGTCTCTTACATCGGCTTCAATACCAATACATTTTACATTGTATTTTTCAGACAACAATCTTGCTGCCTTATCTGCATTTGCTTGGCTTCGGCTCGTTAAAACACTATGAACACCTTCCTGAGCTAAACTTTCAGCAATTCCATATCCTATGCCTTTAGAACCTCCTGTTATAAATGCTATTTTATCTTTCATAATGATTTGTATTTTGATTTATACCAAAACTATAATTTCATGATTTGGATGACTGCCCGTTTATAAAAGATTTAACCTCTTTTATAATTCAGAGTGTATAGTAAATGGAGTTTAAAACCTGTTTCGATTTTATAAGCATAAAACATAAATAGAATTCTAAATTTCAGACTTCAAGATTAAATGTATTGAAAACCACTAATTAAAATCTATCTTTGAAAATAAAAAGCCTAGAATGGATTCAGATTTTGCATTGTATTACTTTTACGATTTATTGAAGGACACTACAGAATTAAGCGATTTTTATGCTTTAGTTTTTAATGCATTTATAAACTCAGTTATAGTTTTAATTTTATGCTTTATTCTATTCAAAGTCCTCAGGCTATTTGCTTTAAGGTTAGTCAATAAAATTGCAGAAAAATCCAAAACCCACTTTGATGATTTATTGGTTAAAAACAAAACCTTTATCAACCTTTCTAATTTAGTGGTTTTCTATGTGCTTTCTGCTTTTACAGATGAACTTTACGTTGATTTTGAAGCCTTTGAAAATATCATAAGCCTTATTATTCATGCATTGTTAGTAGTATTTAGCATTTGGACCATTAGAAGTGTGTTGAAAACTATTAATGACTACCTCAAGACCCTAGATACATTTAAAGATAAACCCATAGACAGCTACATTCAGGTTGTCATGATATTTCTTTGGCTGATTGGTATTATCATAATATTTTCAATCATTACGGGTAAGCCCCTCATTAAGTTTTTAGTGGGCTTAGGGACGTTATCTGCAATACTTCTTTTAATTTTTAAAGACACAATTCTGGGCTTTGTAGCCAGTATACAGGTAGCTGCCAATGATATCGTTCGCATTGGCGACTGGATAACGATGGAAAAATACGATGCAGATGGGGATGTCATTGAAATCAACCTGGCTTCTGTAAAAGTGAGAAATTTTGACAAAACCATCACCTCTATTCCTACTTATTACCTGATTTCTGACTCTTTTAAAAATTGGCGTGGCATGAGCGAATCCGGTGGTCGACGCATAAAACGAGCCATTATGATAAAAGCCAATAGCATCACTTATGTAAGCCCGGATCATTTAAAGAAACTCAAAAAAATTCATTTAATAACAGATTACTTGGAACAACAGTCCATTGAAATTGATAATTTTAATACTGAAAATAATATCGATAAAAGTGTACTGATAAATGGCAGAAACCTCACTAATTTTGGGGTTTTTAGAAAATATATCGACGAATATTTAAAATCACATTCTGCGGTAAACAAAGAAATGTCTATCATGACTAGACAGCTTGCTCCCACTCCACAGGGCATTCCTCTTGAAATTTACTGTTTTAGTAAAGATAAAGTCTGGAAGAATTACGAATACATTATGGCTGATATTTTTGACCATATCTTGGCAGCTGTACCTTACTTTAAACTTGAGGTTTACGAACTTCCTAGCGGTAAAGATTTTAACGAAAAAACAAGTAACTTATAGAGCTCGACTTTTAGTTTTGAATTACAAAACTAAAACATAGTTCAACTTTAGTCTGCGATAAAGTTAAGCTAATTGAAGCTTTTGAGTTTGACGTGTATAAAACTGTATATGTTTTAAATTCTGATATTTTTTTATATTACTATATATCAACACCTTAACACCAATTCAAGCCTACAAAAATTTTACAAATTTTATTTAATAGGATGTGACGTTTAAAAAGTAAGTTTGTTGTCAGATCGAGCCTGTCTGCAGAACCAGGCAGGCCTGTATTCGGCAGACAGGATCGATTTGACATAAATACATGTAGTACATATATTAAAACCTCATTAGTAGCATTTAAGCTCAAATTCCAAAATTACAGTTATTTCACAATAATACGTTTCGTGCTGGAGTATTTTTCATCTCTTAGACGCACAAGATACACCCCGGAAGAAACATAAGACATGTTTAGATTGTATTCATATCCAGTACCGGTTTCATTGTCTAAAGGATATTGCATAAGGCGCTGACCTGCAGTGTTGAATACAC
>CAYMXD010000080.1:0-1128 GCA_964394095.1 uncultured Mesohalobacter sp.
GTCGGCGTTTGGCGTGAAAAATGGGGGAAAACCGAGTATGGTAAATTCGACCGTACTTTCACCACAGCCCGACGTATCACGAGCAATGATGCGGCGAATACCTACTTCTAAGTTTTCAAAAATCAAACTATTTTGCCCGGGTTGCAGACTTATCCAAGGGCCATCATCCAACTGAAATTCAAATTCGCCTTCGCCCTCAATGCTGTTGATTTCTACACGATTATCGCCCGAAAACGCCGGACTCAACACATCGACGTTAAAACTCGGCGGATTGATTTCTTCAACATCGGTAGTTTGAGAAAAACTACAGCCAGTCGAAATGTTTGTGGCGATGACTTCATAATTTCCGGCAGAAAGGACTTCAAGATTTGAAGCTGTATTTTCGATAAGCTCGCCATTTAAAAACCATTCAAATTCAAATGCGCTTTCAGAGAGATTGGTGACTAGAACAGGCGGTGAAAAATTAGTGTTAATGACTTCACCTGTTGACTGATCAATACAGATTTTAGCGGTTTCGGGTAATTCAAATATGGGTAAAGAGTTGACAATGATATCATAACTTACTTGTGTTGGCGAGACACATAGGGTTTCGACATTGACCACTTCGGCAATGATTGTGGTGTTGGCGGTGTTGACTTCTAAACTTTCGGGATTTTCAATAGGATTGCCGTTATTAAAATTGCTTTGCCCTGCATAATAGACCACCAAGGTTTCAGCATCCGGATTAGGATTGATGCTGTTATCAAATTGGGTTAAATCTATAGTGGCTAACAATTCATCAGGACTTTCACTACACAAGACCACATCTTCAATAACCACATCGTCTATCACAGCACCAATTAAAACGTCTAACGTAAACCCAGCCACAGAAACACAATTCTCATCATCACTGACGCGTATCCAAAGGGGTTGTGGATTAACTGTGTTGACAAAATTTGTTGTGTTTTCAATAGGATTAGCATTGTTTAAAGCCTCATTTTCAGATAAAAAATAAGCCACATCAAAATTTGCAGTATCGTTATTTAAAATTATTGCGGCGTTGATAGCCGTTAAATCAAACGTAGCCGTATTGCCATCAACAGCACAAGCTGAGAGTGTGGGTTGACTCATGTCCAACTCGGGATTGGC
>CAYMXD010000080.1:1228-7944 GCA_964394095.1 uncultured Mesohalobacter sp.
GAAAACTCGGCGGTTAAAAAACAAGCCACGGGCGAATTGACATTTTCTAAGCGTATCCAAATGGCTTGCGGATTGCTGATGTTTTCGTAAGCTGTGGGATTAGGAATTGGGCTATTGGCATTGATGGCATCGTTTTCTGACAAATGGTAAGTGATTGCAATGTCATCAGGGTCTTGACTACCCAAAGCCAGACTGGAATTTTCTGTTAAATCTATAAGAACAGTTTCATTAAGGAACACACACACTATATTAATATCTGCAATATTATTGATGGCCACAGGAAACGTATTAATCTCAAAAGAAGCGGTTGAAAAACACGTGGGATTACTCGCATTTTCTGCTCTGATGTAAATGTTTTGGCTGTTGTTGAGTGGCGGATAAACAGAAGGATTAGAGATAGCACTGGTATTATTTTGGGCATCTGCAAGCGTTTCGTGGTAAGAAATATTAGTATTGCTTGGGTCTGAAATACCAATGGCTGTGGCATCGTTGGTAGTCAAATCAAAAACAATGCTTTCGCTGTTTTCCTGGCATTGGTTCAGGTTGATGGTTTGTTGGATGTCTGGCGTGTCTTGATAGCTTACAGTAAAGCTTTCTAGGCTAAAACAAGCTGTTGCTTCTGCATTTTCAACCCGAATAAAAATATCCTGCGGATTGCTGTTTAACACAAAGCTCTCCGGATTTGGAATAGGATTGTCGCCAGTTTGCGCATCGCTGTTGGAGGTAAAATATTGAATGTTAAAATCTTCAGGATTAGGTAAACCCAGTGATGAAAGATCATTTTGAGTTAAATCTACGGGGTCGCTTGCGGAGAGGTTGCCGCAAACGCTTAAAGCTATTGGTGGGTTGGTGATGTTTGGAGATTGAGGAATAACGAAGTCTACGTCTATCCTATTATTAAGCACATTGCTTTCGTTTACGGGATTTGACCCGTCTTGAAGCGTATTGACTTTTAGGATTAATGTAGTATTGGAAGGAATATTATTAGGAATACTGATATCTACAGTTTGGCTTTCAGAGCCATCGATAGGAATGTCGTTTTGGGAAAAAAACGTATCCAAAAACACTTCATCACCATTGGCGTCTAAAACAAAAACAGAAAATGGCGTATTGGCAGGTAAGATATCGCTAGATTCTAAATTATTAATACTGACCTCTAAGCTAATATCCCGGTCATCACAAGCCTGTATATTGGTGATGTTGATTAAGTCTATTGTAGCATCAGGTAATAGGGATTGAGTGACGATGACGACATTTTGGATAAAACGGCTAAAAGTAGATGCAAATGTTAAATCGGCTTCATTATCGCCTTCAGATATAAAATTAGAAATATCAAACACATCTAAATCCATGTTCCATAAATCCGTGGCTCCTGTATAGGAGTTCGTCCCGTTAAATGGGTTATCAATAGGGTTTAATGGCGGGTTACTGAGTAGATTACCATTAAACGAAATACTCTCATTAAAAAACAAATTAGGACTTCCGTTCCAGGCCAAATATCCTAGGCGAGCATTTTGAGTGTCTATAATATTTAGGCTTTCAATGTTTATGGTAGTTGAAGCATTATCTTCGAAGCCAAATACAGAGGCTAAACCGTCATAAACATTGACTTGTTGTATGGGTAAAGTATTATCTTCATAAACCACCAATATTGACCAACCTGCATGATATACTGCTGATGAACAGTAATTTCCAATTATCGGGTTCAGATCTAAATCACTAAATAAATAATTACCGTTACCTTGTTGTTGCATATAATTAGTAATTTCTGTAAATGAACCAAAGTAAAAAGTGAAGTTAAATTGTTGAGGATCTACAACTAATGTTTGACTCGCAACAAATTCAGTATTGTTCAATTTAATAGTAGGATTTAAAGTTCCGTCTCCAATACCCGACCAATATAAATAAGCAGCAACAATATTCTGATCAGGTTGTAAATTTAAAGTAGCTGAAGATTGAGTGAGTATTTGGCAAGGTGGTGGAGGTGTTGAAAGATTACCAAATTCATTTAATGTATTCCCAATAATAACATAGTCATATTGACCATTGAATTGATCTCTAAGTTCAAGGGGAACATCAGTAGGAATTTGTGCACTTAAACTAAAAACGCGGATAAACAGAATTAAAATAATATATATTCTAAAGGAAAACATACTTGTAAAATTAAGTGAATATTAAAATTAAAATTTTTAAACAATTGTTAAAATAAAGTAAAAAAAAAAAACATAAATCTGATAACCAATTGTTTATAGTCATAAATTTAAGTAATAATCATAAAAATCTTTAATTATGAAACGTTTACAACTACTTACAATTTTCTCAATGTTAGCTACTCTATGTTTTGGACAAAATCAGTCAGATGGTCCTGTTACTCAATCAATCACAACTCCAATTGGTCAACAGTTTAGCGGCCAAGAAATATTTAGATTTCAACCCGGTATAGTGACCCAATTGAACAGTGGTCCGGACTTTGGGTTTTCAAATTCACGCTGGTTTTCTATTGGAGAACTAACTACCCAGCCAAGCGGTCAAACCGTATTTGGTTTGCGCTTTCAACTCCCTAATAGAGCCTTGACCTATGGTTATCAAGATATCAATGATAATAACCCCAGGATACAATGGTTAGGAAACAGCGGTAATTTGGGTGACTTAGAATTTAGAGTAGGAAGTAATTTTAGTTCTACAAACTCTAATTTAGTGGCAACTATGGCTCGTAATAGAGCGGTTTATTTTAGGAATAATCCAGTAACCCCAAGCAACTTTGCTAGAGTTGATATTGAAGGGATTGAATTTCAAAATGGTTTATTTTCTCAAGCAAGATTTAATGTTGGTGTAGGTTATGGAGTTACGGGGTTTGCAAATAGCAATGGAGCAAATGTAGGTGTTTTTGGTAGGAATCCAGGTGATGGCGCGTCTTCTCAATTTGAATATGCTATTTACGGTGTTTCTAGTGGTAGTTTTCAAAATGGAGATTATACAGGTTTCTTTGAAGGTGATGTGATTGTTACAGGCACTTTTCAAAATCCATCGGATATCAAATTAAAAGAGGACGTAAAGCAAACAGAAAATGTTTTGGATAAAATTCAACAACTTAAGACCTATAATTTTAGATTTAAGAAGAATAAGAATTTAAATTTATCCAATAGACTTCAACATGGTTTTATTGCTCAAGAAGTTGAGAAAATATACCCTGAATTAGTTGAAGAAGTTATCTATCCAATTCTAAACAATAAAAATGAATTACTAGGCACAGACACCTATAAATCCGTCAATTACATCGGTTTAATTTCTGAGCTTACAGCCGCAATAAACGAGTTAAACGCCAAAGTAAACGACTTAGAAGGACAACTCGAAACCCGTGTGGTGTATGGTTCTAAATTTTCAAGCGAAGAACTCGACAAAATCAATAAAAACGCTTATCAACTCCAACAAAACATTCCTAATCCATTTAGCGACAGCAGCATAATTTCTTATGCCTTGCCGGAAAATCAAAAACAGGCTTCGATTTTAGTTTTTGACCTTAATGGCAGATTAATCAATACTTATGATGTCAATCAAACAAGAGGCGAATTAAAAATCAACGCCACCGACCTTAATGGTGCCGGGATGTATCTTTATACCTTGTTTGCCAACGGCGAAGAAGTGATGACGAAACGGATGATTTTGAAGTAGAAGCCTATCAATTTTGAATACTATCCCAATGAGAAATTGTTGGGAATTTTTATTACCAAAATCTTATGCCTTATTTGCTTAAAATTATCCGAGTTATTTCTTAGATTTGCACTGTTTGAATTTAATCTAAATAAAAATGACGAGCATTGCAGACCTAAAGCGTGGCCAAAAAGCTACTATTGTCGATATCTCTGCTGAAACGATTCCTCTTAAACTACTCGAAATGGGATGTCTGCCCGGTAACGAGGTTGAGGTCATCAAAATCGCACAAATCAAGGACCCTATTTACCTCAATATTAACGACACCTTTTTGGCTATTCGTTTGGAAACTGCTAAAGCTGTACTTGTCAAAATCGAAAACCTTTAGATGAGACAAATTAATGTAGCCCTTGTAGGAAATCCTAATACCGGTAAGACGTCGGTCTTTAACGCTTTAACAGGTCTTAATCAAAAAGTAGGGAATTACCCGGGCATTACCGTTGAAAAAAAAGAAGGCGTTTGTAAAATTTCACGAGTCCTTAAAGCTCACGTTTTAGATTTGCCGGGCACTTACAGTCTGAATGCCACGTCTCTGGATGAAAATGTCGTTGTAGAATTACTGCTGAATAAAACCGATAAAGATTATCCTGATGTCGTTGTTGTGGTAAGTGATATTGAAAATCTAAAGCGTAATCTGCTCGTCTTTACACAATTGAAAGATTTAGGTTTGCCTTGTATTTTGGCCATAAATATGGCAGACCGAATGGACAGAAAAGGCATAAGCCTTGATATTCCTAAGCTTGAAGAGCGTTTGAAAACCAAAGTCGCTTTAGTTAGTGCCAGAAAAAATACAGGTTTTGATAAGTTGAAAGATTTGATTGCCAACTATAAACAGTTATCTTCAAAACCATGTTGCGATGCTTCTGTCATTGACAAACAATACTTTCACGAATTAAAAGATACCTTCCCTAATCAAAATATCTATAAACTTTGGTTGGTGATTTCACAGGATGTCAATTTCGGAAACCTTAACAGAAAAGATGTTCAAAGCAAAAAAGAACAAGCTTTAAAGACCAAAAAGCCACACGAAATCAAGCGACTTCAACAAAAGGAGATCATTGTGCGGTACACTTTTATTAATGATACGCTCAAATTAGCTTTAAAAAAAGACATCAATGCGGCTAAAGGCCTAAGAGCATCTTTAGACCGAATATTAATGCATCGAATTTGGGGCTATGTCATATTTGCCTTTATTTTGCTCTTGATTTTTCAGGCCATTTATGAGTGGTCGGCTTATCCGATGGATTTTATAGACCAGACTTTCGCCAGTTTAAGCGAATGGTTAAAACTAAGCTTACCGGAAGGCCAATTTACACGACTTATTGCTGAAGGTATTATTCCGGGAATCGGCGGTATTGTGATTTTTATTCCGCAGATAGCATTTCTGTTTTTGTTCATTAGTATTCTTGAAGAAAGTGGGTACATGAGCCGGGTGGTTTTTCTGACGGACAGAATCATGAAAAAATTTGGATTGAGTGGTAAAAGTATTGTGCCTTTAGTATCTGGTACAGCCTGTGCTATTCCGGCTGTCATGGCTTCTCGAAATATTGAAAATCTAAAAGAACGCCTCATCACTATTTTGGTTATTCCGTTTACCACCTGTTCGGCCAGACTGCCGGTATATTTGATTATTATCGCCTTGGTTATTCCGGATGAAAGTTTTCTCGGTATTTTTAATTATCAAGGATTAGTGCTGCTAATGCTTTACTTTTTAGGCTTTTTTATGGCTGTATTTTCAGCCTGGATATTACATAAAGTGATGAAAACCTCCAGAAAAACCTATTTCGTCATCGAAATGCCCAATTATAAAGTTCCTATTCCAAAAAACGTTCTCATTACCGTTGTCGATAAAACCAAGTCTTTTGTGTTTGGAGCGGGAAAAATAATTTTGGCCATATCGATTATTCTTTGGGTATTGGCCAGTTATGGACCAAATGAAAAATTCACTCAGGCTGAAGAAATGGTTAAACAGGAAGTGGCAGATGAGAATCTTAAGCTTAGTGAAGAAGAGCTTGAAACCAAAATATCCTCCTATAAGTTACGTCATTCTTTCATAGGATACATGGGCAAAGGTATAGAGCCGGTTGTTCAGCCACTGGGTTACGACTGGAAAATAGGGATTGCCGTTATCAGTTCGTTTGCGGCGCGTGAAGTTTTTGTGGGGACACTGGCCACCATTTACAGTGTAGGCAGCGAAAATGAGGAAACCATTAAAAACAGGATGTCAAAGGAAGTTAACCCGGTGATAGGAGGGAAGTTGTTCAATTTTGCCAGCGGCATCAGTTTGTTGTTGTTTTACGCGTTTGCTATGCAGTGTATGAGTACGCTTGCTGTGGTAAAACGCGAAACCAACACCTGGAAATGGCCCATCCTTCAGCTTGTGATTATGACAGCTTTTGCTTATATTGTGTCTTTAATTGCATATCAATTACTAAAATAAATAGAATGTCACACTGAGCGCTCGCCTTGCTGACGGACAGGCAGTCGAAGTGTGATTAATTAAAAATATCATGAACATGCAAGACATCTTAGTTTGGTTAACATTCACAGCAGCTGTCGCCTTTTTGATTAAAAAATTCTTTTTCAAGAAAAAAACCAAAAAAGCCTGCGGTCAAACCGATTGCGGTTGTTAGAAAATTCTTCTCTGTGTCCTCTGAGTCCCTGTGGTGAATTTTTTTACACAAAACCAAAAACATTATAGATTACTACAGCTTCTAACCAATGAAAACTCCACAAAAACTTCAGCCACAAGACAAAATCGCCATCGTCTGCACCGCTCGTGCTGTTGATAAAAACGAACTTCGGTACGCTTTACAACTCCTTAAACAATGGGATTTAGTCCCTATATTGGGAAAAACCATCGGCTTAAGAGACCATCAATTCGGTGGTACAGACCAGGAGCGCGTTCAGGATTTACAAGACGCTATCAACAACCCTGAAGTTAAAGCGATTTGGTGTGCTCGAGGCGGCTATGGCACTGCTCGAATCATAGATCAAATTGATTT
>CAYMXD010000081.1:0-1757 GCA_964394095.1 uncultured Mesohalobacter sp.
GAGGTCGCCTTAAAGACGAAGATGGTAGCACTCGCTATGCTTACAATATGTCTTCGGTAGCAGAGCTCAGCGATGAAATGAATGACGATGTAAAAGTCATTTTAGCTGAATATAGGTTAGCACTAAAGAAATACAACAAAACAGAAGCCGAGGAATAAAATACCCACATTTTATGAAAAAATATTTAGGCTATATTGGTTTAGGACTAGTTATCATCGTTTTTGGCATTTGGGTGTTTAAAGAATCGCAAAGCCGTTCAGATGGTGTTGGTCTGGCTTACATCACCCTAGATGGAGAAAAACGACAAGTGCCCGATTTTAAACTCATCAATCAGGATGGGGATACGATAACCGAAGCCTATTATGACGGAAAAGTTCATATCGTCGAATTCTTCTTTTCAACCTGCCCTACCATCTGTCCGATTATGAATAAAAACATGGTTCAGATTCAGCGTAAGTTTTATAGTGAAGACGACTTTGGGATTGCATCCATCAGTATTGATCCCATAAATGACACAGTCGAACAGCTTAAAGCTTATGCGAAAGAAATTGGTGTAAAACATCAACACTGGAATATGATGACCGGAGACATGGAAGATATCATGCAACTCGCCAATCAGGGGTTCAACCTTTATGCCAAACAAGAATCCCAAGCGGCTGGAGGTTTTGAACACTCAGGGTTTTTTGCCTTGATAGACAAAGACGGCTATCTGAGAAGTCGAAAAGACAGTAACGGAAATCCTATTGTATTTTATCAAGGCGCTGTGGAATACGACTCCGACCAAAACCGCTATAGCGAAGAACAACAAATTGATATACTCATAGAAGACATCAAACAACTCTTAAAGGAATAATTATGAAAATTCTTGCCCCTAGCCGATTTATGGTCAACCTCATCATAGCATTGTCTGTTGCAGTGCCACTTATTGTCGTACTATTAATGAACTTAGACACCCGAACCAACCTATTAGGTCTTGATGTGGGGACCTATCCGTTTTTTCATGCGGTCATTAACGGATTGACAGCAATATTACTCGCTGTTGGATATGCCCTGATTAAGAACAATAAAATGAACTTACACCGCAATGTGATGATGTCTGCATTTGTGTTGTCTGTTGTGTTTTTGGTCAGTTATGTCATTTCAAAAATCAGTCACGATCCTGTGCCTTATGGCGGAGATGGTTTTATGCGGTATTTGTACTTTTTTATTTTGATTAGTCATATTGTGTTGTCCGGTATTATCGTACCATTGGTTTTGTTTACCATGTATCGTGCTTTAACAGGGCAATATGAAAAGCATAAAAGAATCGCCAAATGGACATTCCCGATTTGGATGTATGTCTCTGTTACCGGGGTGTTGGTCTATGTTTTTATGCAGCCTTATTATTAATTGCACTTATAAACCATTTAATTTAAAGACGTATTTTTGTTATATTTGAATAAAACTTGGAGTTATGAACGCAAAATTGACACTAACAATTGATAAAGATGTGATAGAACAGGCGAAACGCTATGCTAAAAGCGAAAATCGTAGCCTGTCTAACCTTATTGAAAGTTTTTTAAGGCAGATTTCAAGTAAAGAAGAAGCAGGTATTGATGACGAAATTCATCCCGATATAGCGGCAATGAGGGGTTCTATAAAGGTTCCCAAAGATTTTAGTTTTGATTATAAAAAAGAGCTACAAAAGGCAAAAGATGAAAAATTTTCAGAATATTTAAATGACTAAAATATTTATTGATTCGGATATTCTTATTGAC